>NZ_FXZF01000095.1:0-1386 GCF_900169375.1 Brevibacterium sp. Mu109 | reverse complement strand
ACAACGGTCCGCGACGTCGTCCTGATGGGAACCTACGGGCGTCTGAAGTGGCTGCGCCGTCCGCGGCGCGCTGAGAAGGACATTGCTGCAGAAGCTATGGAACAGACAGGGATCAGCGACCTCGCCCACCGCCAGATTGGTGAACTCTCGGGTGGTCAACGCCAGCGGGTCTTCCTTGCGCGGGCGCTGGCCCAGCAACCGGATTTGTACTTCATGGACGAACCCTTCCAGGGAATCGACGCGAGGAGCCAGCATGCCATCGTCACGGTACTGGATCAGTTGCGCCAACAGGGCCGCACCGTTGTGATCGTGCACCACGACCTGGCCACTGTCCAGGACTTCTGCAGCCACGTGACGTTGCTGAATAAGACGGTCATTTCCAGCGGGACCGTGAGTGAGGCCTTCACCTCTGAACATCTGCGGGACGCCTACCGAGTCGGCGACACCGAGCATGGCTTCTTCGAACCCACCACGGTGCCAGTCTCTCATGCCGAGAGCACACCATGAGCACCGATTTGATGGGTCCAGTCGTGTTCTTCGCTGACCACACCTTTCGCACGGTTTTCTTTGGTACCGCTGTCATCGGACTGGTCACCGGAGCGCTCGGTAGTTTCGCCTACCTGCGTAAGCAATCCTTGATCAGCGATGTTATCTCACACGCTGCGCTGCCCGGCACTCTAGGCGCCTTCCTATTCGCTGTCGTGGTCCTACAGGTCCATGGACGCAACATGGTCGTGCTGATGCTTGGCGCGGTCATCGCCGGCAGTCTGGCTGTGGGTATGGCCCAGTACGTCACCCGGGTGACGAAGCTGAGCATCGATGCCGCTATGGCCGTCACCTTGTCGCTCTTCTTCGGCACGGGCATGTCGCTGATGCGGATCATCAGCAATGGCGCCTTCCCGGGCAAAGGGGGTATCCAGGACTACCTGTTCGGCAATGCCTCCGTGATGACCGCAGCAGATCTGTGGGCCAGCATCGCTGTGGGAGCCGTCGCCCTGCTGCTGGTCGCGGTCTTCTGGAAAGAGTTCACCCTGCGAACCTTCGACCCCGCCCACTCCACCGTGCTGGGTTTCAGCGCCCGCATCGTCGACACTTTGATGTTCACAACTATCGTGATCGCCATTGTTATCGGGGTAAAAGCGGTAGGCCTGGTGCTCATGGTCGCATTCGTGGTGACCCCACCAGCCGCAGCCCGACAGTGGACCCGCACCTTGCCGGCCATGGTGGTGCTGGCCGGGCTGATCGGAGGCTTCGGCAGTGGTCTAGGCGCCTATCTCTCCATCGCGGTCGGCGGCGTGCCCACTGGGCCACTAATCGTGCTGACGCTCTTCGCTTTCCTCGTCCTCTCGCTACTGCTGGCTCCCGGGCGCAGCCTCATCACTCGCG
>NZ_FXZF01000092.1:0-1428 GCF_900169375.1 Brevibacterium sp. Mu109 | reverse complement strand
GAGTCCCATAGAGTGGTGGCATTCCCACCAGGGACTTCACCCCCAAAAATGTGAAGAACCATCGTGGGATCCCGCTAGTAGTTCCGCCAAGAACCTCACGAAAGGCATCCCACGATGGCTGACCCCAATTCTGCCGTGTCGACCCTGATCAACCAAGTCCTGACCGACCCTGACCTCGCCCACTCCGACGTGTTTAGGCAAATGCTCCAAGCTGGCCTCCAGGACCTCATCGAAGCCGAAGCCACCGCCACGATCGGTGCCGCCCGCTACGAACGCAGCGAAGACCGTTCAACACGCCGTAACGGGTCGCGGAAGAAGACCCTGGCAACTCCCTCGGGAGAAGTCGACCTGGCGATCCCGAAGCTACGGAAAGGCTCGTTCTTCCCGTCCCTGCTCAATCCCCGTCGGCGGGTCGATAAGGCCCTCTACGCCGTCATCTGCCAGGCCTGGATCGACGGAGTCTCGACGAGGAAGGTCGATGACCTTGTGCGTGCTTTGGGCAACGAGTCCGGGATCTCTCGGTCGACGGTGTCGCGGATCTGTGCCGACATCGACGAGGCAGTGGCCGAGTTCCTGGCCCGTCGACTCGATCACACGTGGTTTCCCTACCTCTTCGTCGACGCCACCTATGTCGATGTCCGCCACCGGGGTCGTGTCGTGTCTCAGGCCGTGGCTGTGGTCACGGGTGTCTCATCACAGGGCAGGCGGGAGATCCTGACCATGAGTGTCGGAGATGCCGAGTCCACGGACTTCTGGACACAGGTCCTGCGTGGGCTGCGTGAGCGGGGGTTGAAGGTGAGCACCGAGACTGATCCCGAAGGGGTCGCGCTGGTGATCTCTGATGCTCATTCGGGGATCAAGGCCGCGGTCAAAGCGATCCTGCCCGGTGCTGGGTGGCAGCGGTGTCGAGTCCACTTCGCTCGTAACGTCACTCAGCGCCTTGGCAGTGCGCACTCGAAGCCGGTCAACGCGTTGATCTCAACGATCTTCGCCCAGACCACAGCCGAGGCCGTCATTGCCCAGTACAAGCAAGTCGCTGAGAGTCTGCGGGCGTCGTTTCCCGACATCGCCGACATGCTCGAGTCCGCCGAGGTCGATTTGACGGCGTTCGTGTCCATGCCCAGGCAGCATTGGCAGAAGATCTGGTCGAATAACCCGATCGAGCGGTTGAACAGGGAGATCAAACGCCGTGCTGATGTCGTTCAGATCTTTCCGAACCGGGAGTCGGTGACTCGGTTGATCGGGGCCGTGTTGCAGGAACAGCACGAGGAATGGCAGTACGGTGAGAGACGCTATTTGTCGGAGATCTCGATGCGCAAACTCGTGACGGTGTTGCATGGGCAGACCGAGGTCGACCCGGTCGGGGTGGTGATGCCGCTGACCGCGTGATTCGTAGCCCGACCCCGCTGCTTAATACCAAGTTAAAGG
>NZ_FXZF01000091.1:0-1435 GCF_900169375.1 Brevibacterium sp. Mu109 | reverse complement strand
CGGAGGGTGTCAGATGGTTTGTGTATCGGATCACCGAATGAAAGGACATGATGGTGACCGTGACGAACACGAACGAAACCCGTAATAGGACAGCCTCTGAGGCCGTTGAAGAGCTCAAGGCCTCCGGTGCGCTCGATGAGCTCTTCTCCAAGATCGACTCCGGCGACGTCGAGCTGACCGGTGATGGTGGGCTCGTGCCGATGCTGATCAAGGAGACCCTCGAACGGGGCCTCCAGGCAGAGATGACGTCGCACCTGGGCTATGCGCCTGGAGACCGCGACGCCAAGCGCACACCGAACTCCCGCAACGGCTCCTATGGTAAGACTCTCGCGACCGAGGCCGGCGATATCGAGGTCGCCGTTCCCCGGGACCGTGCCGGCTCGTTCACGCCGCGTCTGGTACCGAAAGGCTCGCGCCGGCTGGGCGGGCTCGATGACATGATCATCAGTCTCTACGCGGGCGGGATGACGATCAGGGACATCCAGCACCACCTCGTCACGACGATCGGCACCGAGCTGTCACACGAGACGATCTCGAACATCACCGACGCGGTCCTCGAAGCGGTCCTGGAGTGGCAGCAGCGATCTTTGGATGACTTCTACCCGGTCGTCTACCTCGATGCGATCCGGGTGAAGGTCCGCGACAACGGCCACGTGAGGTCGAAAGCCGCCCATATCGCTGTGGGCGTCGATATGGATGGCATCAAGCACGTGCTGGGCATCTGGGTGCAGAACACCGAAGGCGCCTCATTCTGGGCTCATGTGTGCGCGGAGCTTGCTAACCGTGGTGTCCGGGATGTCCTCATCGTCTGCTGCGACGGGCTCACCGGGCTGCCCGAAGCGATCGAGGCGACGTGGCCTGACTCCCTCGTGCAGACCTGTGTCGTGCACCTGATCCGGGCGGCGAACCGGTTCGTCGCCTACGGGGACCGCAAGGCCGTATCGAAGGCGCTGAAAGACGTCTACTCGGCAGCGAACGAGGACACCGCGCTGGTGGCGCTGGAAGCCTTCACGAGTTCGGAGCTGGGTCGGAAGTATCCCTCGGCGGTCGCGGTGTGGGAGAACGCGTGGGAGCGGTTCACGCCGTTCCTGTCGTTCCCGCCGATGCTGCGTCGGGTGATCTACACGACGAACACGATCGAGTCGTTGAACTACCAATTGCGGAAGGTCACGAAGAACCGGTCCCAATTCCCCACGGATGATTCCGTTGTGAAGCTGCTGTGGCTGGCCATCTGCAATATCGAGGACAAACGCGCCCGTGAACGCGAGAAAGAACGCGGCACGACGGGGCCGCGGAAGGCGTCAGGCAGGCTCGTGCAGGGACAGATCACAACGAACTGGAAGCAGGCCCTCGCGCAGCTGCAGGTGGCCTACCCCGACAGAATCAATCCCTACCTCTGAGAAAGTCCCATACACAAATCTCTTGACACGCCCCA
>NZ_FXZF01000090.1:0-1444 GCF_900169375.1 Brevibacterium sp. Mu109 | reverse complement strand
GGCTCATCGCAGATGAGAGTGTAGGAGTGGTCTGAACCCTCCGGTGTCCAGCAGTGCCCGCAGCAGGTAGTGGCCCAGATTCCGGAACCCGAGTGCCGTGCCTCTCAGGTGCTCGAGTCGGCCGTTGATCGCCTCCGTCGGTCCGTTGCTTGTTCCGGGTCGGTCGAAGTAGGCGAGCACATCAGCAGCTCTGCGTTTCAGGGTTCTCCCGAGCGTCGTCAGCTCCGTCAGCGTTGCTGGCACTCCTGCAGAGAGACTCGTGATGACCGCCCGCAGTCGGTCTCTGCCGCGAGTACGGTCGGGGTCGCGGTACGCGGCCACGATGCGCTGGTAGATCCACCACGTCACGTCCACCTGGGTGTGTTCCTCGGCAGCGAGCACCCCTTCGAGCCTGTCCGCCTGTTTGCGGGTGAGCAGGTTCGCGCCAGTGAGCAGAACACGACGGATGCCATAGAGCGGGTCCCCGGACCGGCCTCGGTGCCCGAGTGTCTCCTGCTGGACACGTTGCCGACATCGCTCCACAGCACCACCGGCCAGAGCCACGACATGGAACGGGTCCATCACCGGGATAGCGTCAGGGAGCTCTTCAGCCGCGGCTGACTTGTAGCCGGCGAAGCCGTCCATCGCGACCTCTTCGATGCCGTGGCGGAATGCTTGTGATTGGGTGGCCAGCCAAGTCTTGAAGACCTTCTTCGAACGGCCTTCGACGATGTCCAATAACCGGGAGGTGCCGGTCTTGTCGCGGATTGGGGTGAGATCGATGATGACGGTGACGTACTTGCTGCCGAACGGGGTATGCCGCCACACATGCTCGTCGACTCCGAGGACGCGGACACCGTCGAACCTGCTGGGGTCATCGACCAGGAGCTGTTGACCGGTAGCGAGGATCGCGGTGTTGACGGTGTGCCACGCGGCACCGAGACCTGCGGCGATGCGGCTGATGGACATCCTGTCGATGACGAGGCATTTCAGCGCCCACAGCACGGCCGGCCGTGACAGCTTCGCCCGTGGCGCGGCGATCTGGGTGAGGTCTTCCCGCCAGACCCGTGTGCAGGTCGGGCACCGGTAGCGGCGCACGCGCACGTGCAGGATCGTGGGGCGCCAGCCGAGCGGGACGTGGACAAGCCTGCGCACCGTGGTTCCGCGGGGGACGCCTTCGGCCCCGCACTCCCGGCACCAGGAGTCCGGGAACTCGGTGGTGGTGCGGCATTCCAGGACTGCTTGATCGGTATCGACCGCTTGCCCGGTGACGGTCAGGTTGAGGGTGTTGAGGAGGCAGAACGCGTCGAGATCGGGGCTCGTGAAGCTAGGCTGGGACATGTCGAGGTCTTCCGGATGGAGTGTGTGAGAACTTCCATCATCGGGAGACCTCGACGTCTATCCGTGGAGCGACACGACCCGGCCTTCAGCACCTGGGGTCTACACCCTCAATTACGAAGAGCCC
>NZ_FXZF01000002.1:0-225225 GCF_900169375.1 Brevibacterium sp. Mu109 | reverse complement strand
TACGGAAGACGAACACGCCCCCACTGGGGCTGTCGGCGGTGGTGTAGTCGTAGCCGAGGTCACGAGTCCACGAATCCCAGTTGAAGTAGCGCACTACCTCTTCAGGCACGTCGTGCAGTAGTCCGATGCCCTCGGCGAGTTCATGGGCGTAGAACGTGAAGGTCTCGTGCTCGCCGCAGTACCGCTCCTCGAAGTCGGGGATGCTGGGGAGGTCGGAGAAGCCCTCAGCGACGTAGGCGCCGGTCTCGACCCAGGCGCACAGCGCTGGCCGCAGGTGCTCGTCGACGGCGGCCAGGGCTTCAGCCCACTGGGCAGCGTCGTAGGGACTCATCTCGCCGCGGACTGGGATGTTCTCGTGGTCCATGACCCACATCTCCTCGCAGTCGGAGCGGAAGTGCGCAGCGCCTCCGTGCACGTCGGCCAGGGTGATCTCGTCCGCGCCCTCGGCGTCGAACCATTCGCCGACGAGCCGACCGTCGTTGTAGCAGTGCAGGCAGCCGATCCAGGCGCGGGGCGTCGTGTCGATGGTGGTCTCAGCGGTCATGGCAGCTCCTTCTCTCGTGTGACCGGTTCATCGCGGTCCTCGCGAGCGGCTCCGCCGATCGAATGCGTTCCGTTCAATAAACGGTCGTCTATTGAACGCTGGAGACGAGCCTGAGAATGACCCGAAGGACGTTGGCAGTCGTTCAAAAACCCGTTCAATAATGTGTAGTATCGAAGTGGGAAGTTGAACAGGTTTTCTGAACGAAAGGAGGAGGCGTGGCACTGGTCGGCCTCGTGCGCGTGAGTACGAAGAAGCAGGACGTGGCTCGGCAGCACGACGCGCTCGACCCGATCTGTGTCAAGGTCTTCGAGGAGAAGGTCTCCGGCAAGCTCGCGGTCGATCATCGGCCGGGACTCCGCGCGGCGCTCGACTACCTGCGCGACGACGACATGCTCACTGTGCAGGAGGTCGACCGTCTCGGCCGGAACCTGCTGGAGGGGCTCATCGTGCTCACCGAACTGTTCGAGCGCGGCACCGCTGTCAAGGTGTTGGAAGGCATCGCCGCCGGCGAACACACGGAGCGGTCACTGATCCTCGACTTGGCGCTCGCTCTGGCCGAAGACCGCCGCCGAGACATCGTTCGGAAGACTAGGAACGGCCTGGAGGCAGCGCGCAGGCGCGGGAACGTCGGCGGACGGCCCCGGGTGATCGACGAGGATCGTCGGACCGTGATCCTGGCACGGCGTGAGAAGGGCGAGTCCATCCGCGAGATCGCCAGGGCGACGGGCGTCTCGACGGGGACGGTGTGGAGCGTACTGAATGACGAGGCATCGAAGGGCCTCGGCGATGAAGAGGGGAAGCAAGCATGACGAAGAGGCGGAAGACGTCGACGGGGACCGGGAAGAACGTCCGGTTCTCCGTCCTGGAACAGCGCGGATGGAACGGCGACCTGCGCAGCCTCCACCTGCCCGCGCCGTCCGGATGGTTCGACATGGACGAGGTAGCGAGGATCGAGCGGACGGCCGCCTTCCAACACGACGCCGAGCGTGTGGCCGCTGGCAAGCGGCTGCTCCTGTCGCGCGCCGACCTGAAGGACCGCGGCTGGACTCCAGCCATGATCGCCTCGTTCATCGGCGAGCCGCACGTCGTTCTCAGCCTCAAGACGTCGGGCAAGAGCACGATGCACTTCTTCAGGGCAGAGATTGCCGAGGAGATCGAGGCCGGCGAGGAGTTCGCCGCCCGCATCGAGGATGCGAACCGTCGGTCCGAGGTAGGTAAGACCGTCGCGCAGCGTCGGGCCGCCGACGTTCTCGCCGCCGCACAGGCCAAAGCGGAGAGCCTCGAAGTTCGCCCGCCCGTCAATCGCGCCGAGCTAGAGAGACTCGCCGTCGCGCACCGCAACATGATCGCTGAAGAGCGCGGACGCGATTCGTCGACCTCCGGTGTCGACGACGAGACGCTCGATCGGTGGTGCGGGAACTATCTGCGACACGCGTGCTCGAACTACCACAGCATGCTGGCGCAGCTCGAGCGCGAGTTCGCCGGCGTTCCCGGCGTGCAGGAGATCTACGAAGCGGTCGTCCGCCCGAAGATCGACACGTGCGTCGACGAAGCAATGCGGGAGCTGGCGGCGTAGTAGATCCGAGCCTCCGAGCCTAGCGACCGCCCCTCCTGGGGCTACTAGGACAGCGTCTCGACAAACTCGTCGGACCGGTTTATCTGCTCTCTGGTGAGCCCGATCTCCGGGTCACAAACCCGTCACAAACAGCGGGCGACGCGGTGCGAAGAGACGCTACGAGACGTGACTCACGATGGACAGAACCGCATGAAACCGCGCGAGGCGATGTTGGATGGGAGAGCTTGACTGCCCTGACACGGAAGAGGTCACTGGTTCGATCCCAGTATCGCGCACAGACGAAGCCGGAGGACGCGGAAGCGACCTCCGGCTTCCTGCATTCACCGGCAGTCGATCAGGCGCTGCTCCTGCGCCACAGGTGGCGATCCACCGGTCCATCCGCGTTAGACTCGCACGTGGCGCGGGACCCGGTACGTCCCGCCACAGCACACATCGAAGGAGCAGACCGTGGCCCAGAGCATCACCCTCGAAGGACAGTCGCACGCGTTCGAGGAGGGGATGACGGCCGCGCAGCTGTTCGAGGGCCGCCGCGACGTCGTCGCAATCCGACTCAACGGAGCGCCCGCCGACCTCGATCGGGAGCTGGTCCCGGGCGATGACGTCGCCCCGATCACCCTCGAGGACCAGGACGGCCTCGACATCCTCCGGCACTCCGCGGGCCACGTCGTCGCGCAGGCGGTCCAGGAGCTGTTCCCCGGCGCCACACTGGGCATCGGGCCGTTCATCACCGACGGCTTCTACTTCGACTTCGGCAATGTGTCGCCCTTCACCCCGGACGATCTCAAGGCCATCGAGAAGCGGGCGAAGCAGATCATCAAGGAGGGGCAGACCTTCCACCGGGTGGTCGTGTCCGAGGAGGACGCGCTCGCACGGATGGCGTCCGAGCCGTTCAAGTCGGAGCTCATCACCACCCGCTTCACGACGGGAGGCGACGAGGAGTCGTCGGTGGAGGTCGCCGCCGGCGACCTCACCGTGTACGAGAACCGCAACCGTCGCGGGGAAGTCGTCTGGCAGGACCTCTGCCGGGGTCCGCACCTGCCCTCCACCAAGCAGATCGGACAGGGCTTCGCCGTCACCCGCGCCTCCGCCGCGTACTGGCGAGGCGACCAGGCCCGCGACTCGCTCCAGCGCGTCTACGGGACCGCCTGGGCGAGCAAGGACGACCTCCGCGCGCACCAGGAGCGCCTGGCGGAGGCGGAGCGCCGCGACCACCGCAGGCTGGGCGTGGAGCTCGACCTCTTCTCGTTCCCGGATGAGCTGGGCTCCGGACTCCCGGTGTTCCACCCCAAGGGCGGCGTCATCAAGCGGGAGATGGAGGACTACGTCCGCACCCGCCACATCGAAGCGGGCTTCGAGTACGTGGGCACCCCGCACATCTCGAAGGAGGAGCTGTTCCACACCTCCGGTCACCTGCCGTACTACGCGGACGGGATGTTCCCCCCGCTGGCGGTCGACGAGGTGCGCGACGCCGACGGCAAGATCGTCAAGCCGGGACACCCCTACCGCCTCAAGGCGATGAACTGCCCCATGCACAACCTGATCTTCAAGGCGCGGGGCAGGTCCTACCGTGAGCTGCCGCTGCGGCTGTTCGAGTTCGGCTCCGTCTACCGGAACGAGCCCTCCGGTGTCATCCACGGACTCACACGCGTGCGGGGCTTCGCGCAGGACGACTCCCACTCCTACGTCACGCAGGAGAGCGCCGCCGACGAGATCCGCCACCTGCTCCAGTTCATCCTCGAGCTGCTGCGCGACTTCGGGCTGGAGGACTTCTTCCTGGAGCTGTCGACTCGTGATGACGGGAAGAAGAAGGACAAGTTCATCGGTTCGGACGAGCAGTGGCAGACCGCGACGGCAGTGCTCGAGGAGGTCGGTCGGGAGACCGGCCTGGAGCTCGTCCCGGATCCGGGCGGCGCCGCGTACTACGGCCCGAAGATCTCCGTGCAGGCGCGCGACGCGATCGGCCGCACGTGGCAGATGTCGACCGTGCAGTACGACTTCAACCAGCCGGAGCGGTTCGACCTGGAGTACCAGGCATCGGACGGCACCCGGAAGCGCCCCGTCATGATCCACTCCGCGAAGTTCGGCTCGATCGAGCGCTTCATGGGCGTCCTCACGGAGCACTACGCGGGAGCGTTCCCGGCATGGCTCGCACCTGTGCAGGTGGTGGGAGTGCCCGTGGCAGACGCCTTCGTCCCCTACCTCGAGGAGATCCGGGGGCGGCTCGCGGCGCGCGGTGTGCGCGTCGAGATCGACGACTCGACGGATCGCATGCCGAAGAAGATCCGCACCGCGACCAAGCAGAAGGTGCCGTTCATCCTGATCGCCGGCGGTGAGGACCAGGAGGCGGGAGCCGTGTCCTTCCGCTTCCGCGACGGAACCCAGCGCAACGGGGTGCCGGTCGACGAGGCGATCGAGACGATCATGACCGCGATCGAGTCCAAGGCGCAGGTATGAGCGCCGGCGACGGAGCAGCGGTGCCCGGCGACGGCCGCGGGCACGGTCCCGGCGACGGTCCCGAACCGGAGGACGCCGCGGACTTCCCCCGGCAGACGGACGGCTTCGAGCGTCTCTGGACGCCCCACCGGATGGTGTACGTCGCGGGCCCCGAGAAGCCGAAGGACGACGGCGATGCCGACTGCCCGTTCTGCGCCGCGCCGGGTCGTGAGGACTCCGACGGACTGATCGCGGCGCGCGGCGAGCACGTCTTCGCCGTCCTCAACCTGTACCCGTACAACCCGGGGCACCTGCTCATCTGCCCCTACCGCCACGTCGCGGACTACACGGATCTGACGGCGGAGGAGACGCACGAGCTCGGCGCCTTCACGCAGGAGGCCATGCGGACGATCCGGCGCGTGTCCGGTCCGGCCGGCTTCAACCTCGGGATGAACCAGGGAGCCGTGGCGGGCGCGGGCATCGCGGCGCATCTGCATCAGCACGTGGTCCCGCGTTTCAGCGGGGATGCGAACTTCCTGCCGATCATCGCCCAGACGAAGGCTCTGCCGCAGGTGCACGACGAGGTCCGCAGGCTCGTGTCAGAGGCGTGGGGCGCGGATGCCTGACGCACGCGCACTCGTGAGCTCTCTGCACACGCTGGGCCGTCCCGTGCTCGAGGGGGAACAGGTCCGCTTCGAGGTGACGCGCCCGGATGCGGAGACCGACAGCTACACGACCCGCTTCCACGCGGCCGCCCTCGCGCCGGAGCACTCCGCTCCGCGCACGGTCCGGCGCGTGTCCTCCGCCTGGTCCGACCGCGCGTTCACGCGGGCCGGGCATGTCTCCGCCCACCTCAGCGCGCCGCGCGCCCACCCGGCGCAGCTGTGGGTGTCAGCGGCCGACGAGACGGGCCGCGCCGTGACCGATCTGCCGCTCGGTGCCACGGAGTTCGCGCTCACGCCCGACGGGGCGCAGGCGTACATCATCGCGCGCGACCCCGAGCCCGGGCGCTACGGGACCGATCCCGCCGTGAGCGCCGAGGCGGAGTCGCCCCGGCGGATCACGACGCTCACCTATCAGTCGAACGGCGTGGGATACGTCCTCGACCGGCCCGCGCGGCTCGTGCGCGTGCCGCTCAGCGGCGAGACCGCACCGGCACCTGCAGGTGAGATCCCGCTGCCCGACGTCCACGAGGTCCTCCGCCTCGACGGCGATGTGCGCGACGTGCGGGCGGAGCACGGCAGGGTGTCCGTCCTGGGCCCCGCCGAGGCCCCGGGCACCGTGGCCGACCTGCGGACGACCGTGTGGGTTGTCGAGGACGGGACACCGCGCGCAGTCCCCGTGGGCGATCTCAGCGTGCAGGCCCACGTCTGGATCGACGCGCACAGGATCGCGCTGCTCGCGTCCGATGTGGGCCCCGGCCACTCCGACTTCGTCGCGCAGGTGACGGGCCTCCACGTGCACGACACGCGCGATGGCTCCACGCTCCGCCTCACGCCGACCGACCAGGGGGAACTGGGCGGCGATCTGCGGATCGTGGGCAGTGAGGCGCTGTGCCTCATGACCGACGACGGCGCTGAGCGCCTCGTGGCGGTGGACCTCTCCGACGGGGTGGAGGCCGCGCAGCGGATCCGCGCGCTGACTCCGGAGACCTGGACGGTGACGGGATTCGACGCGACAGCCGACGGGACGGCGGTCGTCACCGCGGCCACCCCGCACAGCTGCGGCGAGGTCTTCCACCTCGACATGTCTGATCCGCAGTCTGCGCCGCTCCAGCTCACCGAGCTCGACTCGCGCGACTGGTACGCGGCCCATCCGGTCACGGCGGCGACGGCCGGGGGAGAGGTGCACGGGTGGTGCGCCATCCCGGCCGGACCGGGGCCCCACCCCGTGGTCCTCTCGATCCACGGCGGCCCGTTCGCGCAGTACACCGCCGCGGCCTTCGACGAGGTGCAGTCGCTGCTCGACGCGGGGGTCGCGGTCGTGTGGTCGAACCCGCGCGGCTCCGCCGGCCGCGGTCGCGCCTGGGGCGAAGCGGTGCGCGGCGACTTCGCATCGCCTGCAGCCGACGACGTGCTCGCCGTCCTCGACGCCGCACTGGCGGACCATCCCCGGCTCGACACCTCGCGCCTGGGGGTGCAGGGCGGGTCCTACGGCGGATATCTCACGGCGATGGTGATCGCACGCGACCACCGCTTCGCGGGTGCGATCGTCGAGAGGGGCTTCCTCGATCCGGTCGCTTTCGCCGGCACGAGCGACATCGGCGGGTTCTTCGGCCACGAGTACCTCGGCACGGACGCCGAGTCGGTGGCGGGGCAGTCGCCGCTCGCGCAGGTGGGGGACATCCGCACGCCGTGCCTGGTGGTCCACTCCGAGCAGGATCTGCGGTGCCCGCTCGAACAGGCCCAGCAGTTCTATGCGGGGCTGCTGCGCCACGGAGTGGAGGCGGAGATGCTCCTCTTCCCGGGAGAGGACCACGAGCTGTCCCGCAGCGGCCGACCGCTGCATCGCATCAGCCGCTTCGACGCGATCAACGAGTGGTGGCGCCGGCGCTTCGGCCTGCCGGCCGGCCACGGTCACGCGCAGGACGGCTGATGCTCAACTCGATCGCGCGCGCCGCCTTCACCCGGCTGTTCACCCCGCCGGCGCGCGGTCTGCTGCGCATCGGGCTGACACCGGACGCCGTCACCGTCATCGGGACGATCGGCGTGTGCGTCGGCGCACTCGTCGCGTATCCGCTCGGCCATCTCTTCTGGGGCACCGTCGTCATCACGGTGTTCGTGCTGGCCGACATGCTCGACGGGATCATGGCCAGGCTCTCCGGTGCCCAGTCGGCATGGGGCGCGTTCCTCGACTCGACGCTGGACCGCATCGCCGATTCCGCGGTGTTCGTCGGACTGGCCCTCTGGTTCTTCCTGGGCGCCGACGACCCGCTCACCGCGCTGCTGGCACTCGTGTGCCTGGTGACCGGGTCACTCGTGTCCTACGTCCGTGCACGGGGCGAGGCGCTGGGGGTGCGGGCCGCGGGCGGAATCGCGGAGCGCGCGGACCGGCTGCTCGTCACGCTGGTCGTGACGGGGATCGTGGGCCTGGGCGTGCCAGTCTTCGTGCTCACCCTTGCCTTGGGGGTCCTCAGCCTGCTGTGCATCGTCACGGTCGTGCAGCGGATGGCGGCAGTGCGGTCCCAGCTGGGGACGGCGCCGACTGTAGACTGACGTGTCACCAGACACGCAGCATGAGAGACGCATCAGATCCGGAGGAGAACACGTGGCAGGCCACTCCAAGTGGGCGACGACCAAGCACAAGAAGGCCGCGATCGACGCGAAGCGCGCCAAGCTCTTCGCCAAGATGATCAAGAACATCGAGGTGGCGGCACGCAACGGCGGCCCCGACCTCGAGGGCAATCCGACGCTGTTCGACGCGGTGCAGCGAGCGAAGAAGCTGTCTGTCCCCAACGACAACATCGATCGTGCGGTCAAGCGCGGCGGCGGCCTGGACGGCGGCGGCGTCGACTACGAGACGATCATGTACGAGGGCTACGGCGCGGGCGGCGTCGCGCTCCTCATCGAGTGCCTCACGGACAACCGCAACCGTGCGGCGTCCGACGTCCGGGTGGCGGTCACCCGTAACAACGGCTCGATGGGAGACCCCGGGTCCGTCGCCTACAACTTCAACCGCAAGGGCGTCGTCACAGTGCTGAAGGAGTCGGCGGACGAGGACGCGATCCTCGAGGCCACGCTCGATGCCGGAGCGGAAGAGGTCAAGGACGCGGGCGAGCAGTGGGAGATCATCTCCGAGGCCACCGACCTCGTCGCGGTCCGCACCGCGCTCCAGGACGCGGGCCTCGACTACGAGTCCGCGGAGGCCGCGTTCGTGCCGCATGTCGAGATGCCCGCGGACGCCGACGCTGCGCGCAAGGTGTTCGGCCTCATCGACGCGCTGGAGGACCTCGACGACGTGCAGAACGTGTACACGAACCTCGACGTGTCGGACGAGGTGCTCGCCGAACTCGACGAGGACTGATCCGTGCGCGTCCTGGGCGTCGACCCCGGGCTCACCCGGCTGGGGCTGGGCGTGGTCGAGTCGGGCCGACCCACCCGGCCGGAGCTCATCGCAGTGGGGGTGGTCCGCACACCGTCGGACGAGTCCGTCGACGTGCGGCTGGGCCGCATCGCGGAATCCTTCGACAGCTGGATCGATGAGCATCGTCCCGACGTCGTCGCGGTGGAGCGCGTCTTCGCGCGCTCCGACGTCTCCACGATCATCGGGACCGCGCAGGCCTCCGGGCTCACGATGGGTCTGGCCGCGCGGCGTGGGATCCCCGTCGCGATGCACACCCCGTCGGAGGTGAAGGCCGCTGTCACCGGCAGCGGACGCGCCGACAAGAAGCAGGTCACGCACATGGTGACCCGCATCCTCCGCCTGGACGCCCCGCCGAAGCCGGCGGACGCCGCGGACGCACTCGCACTCGCGATCACGCACCTGTGGCGCGGGGCGACCGCCGGAGCGTCGACGCCGGGGAAGAACAAGGACGTGCTGTCCCGCCGTGCCGCGGGCAGGCAGGGGTCCGGCCTCACGGCGGCCCAGGAGCAGTGGGCGCGGGCGCTGCGCGCGGCGGACTCGTGAACGCACTGCCGGGTCGCTAGACTGACAATCGCACACGTGTTCGATAGCAGTCCCGCATCGACTGCACCCCAGGAGGAGAGCGCCGTTGATCGCGTACCTGTCCGGCACCGCACGCTCCGCAGCAGCGGACTCAGTCATCATCGTGTCCGGAGGCGTCGGAAGACTCGTCACCGTCACGCCCGCCCATGCAGCGCGATTGCGCGACGGCATGGAGGTCGACCTCCACACGGAGCTCGTCGTCCGTGAGGACTCGCTCACCCTGTACGGCTTCGAGGCCGCAGACGAACGATCCGTGTTCCGCGTGCTCCTCACGGTCTCCGGAGTGGGCCCGAAGCTCGCGATGGCGGTGCTCGCCGTGCTCGGCGCCGACGGTCTGCGGTCTGCCGTCGCCTCCGAGGACCAGGCGGCGTTGACCACCGTTCCCGGGATCGGGAAGAAGGGCGCGGCGCGGATGCTCCTCGAACTCACCGGCAAGCTGCCCGCCGGCGGCATCGGACTGCCGGGAACCGCTGCGGCGCCGGCCGTCGCCCCGGGCGACCAGGTCGTGGACGCGCTCGTCGGACTGGGATGGAAGCAGACGCAGGCGGAGGAGGCGGTCTCACAGGCGCGTGAGGCGACGCCGGACGCCGCCGTCCCCGCACTGCTGCGCGATGCTCTGCGGACACTGGGCGGACGCCTGTGACGGACCACTCCTACGAAGTCGACTTCGACGACGACGGACCCACGGGCGCGGAGCAGGAACGGCTGACCCGCAGCGGAGCGGGCGACCCCGAACGCGCGGCGGAGGCCGCCCTGCGTCCGCGCGGACTGGACGACTTCGTCGGTCAGCCGCAGGTCCGCGAACAGCTCTCTCTCGTCCTCGATGCCGCTCTGGCGCGGGGCCGCGCCCCGGATCATGTGCTGCTGTCGGGCCCGCCCGGCCTCGGCAAGACGACGCTCGCGATGATCATCGCGCATGAGATCGACAAGCCGCTCCGGGTCACCTCGGGGCCGGCGATCCAGCATGCGGGCGACCTCGCGGCGATCCTCTCGTCCCTGGAGGAGGGGGAGGTGCTCTTCGTCGACGAGATCCACCGGATGTCGCGTGCGGCGGAGGAGATGCTCTACGTCGCGATGGAGGACTTCCGCGTCGACGTGATAGTCGGGAAGGGCCCGGGGGCCACCGCGATCCCGCTGGATCTGCCGTCCTTCACACTGGTCGGGGCGACGACCCGCTCGGGCCTCCTGCCCGCACCGCTGCGCGACCGCTTCGGCTTCACGGGCCACCTCGACTTCTACTCCACGGAGGACCTGCACCGGGTGCTGGTCCGGTCCGCGGGGAAGCTGGACATCGCCGCGGACTCCGCGGGCCTCCATGAGATCGCATCCCGTTCGCGCGGCACACCGCGCATCGCGAATCGCCTCCTGCGACGCGTGCGCGACTGGGCGCAGGTGCGGGGCGACGGCACGATCCACGAAGATGCCGCGCGCGCCGCGCTGCGCGTCTACGAGGTGGACGAACTGGGGCTCGATCGGCTCGACCGGTCCGTGCTCCAGGCCCTCTGCCATCGGTTCCGGGGAGGTCCCGTCGGCCTCAGCACCCTGGCCGTGTCCGTGGCAGAGGAGGCGGAGACCGTCGAAGAGGTCGCAGAGCCGTTCCTCGTCCGGGAGGGGCTCATCACCCGGACCCCGCGCGGGCGCATCGTGACGGATGCAGGCTGGCGCCACCTCGGCTACGAGCCGCCCGAAGCACCCGTGACGAGCAGTCGAGTGCCCTGATGTGAGAGACTCGTGCGGTCGCACTAGACTGGTATGCGGTCTTCTCGACACCTCTTACGAAAGGCGGCTCCCGCCCCATGGAAATGATCCTGATCCTCGGATTCGGCGCACTGCTCATCTTCTTCATGATGAACTCGCGCAAGAAGCAGCGCCAGCAGCAGGAGAAGCTGTCCTCCGGACTCGTCGCCGGCGCGCGGGTCATGACCACGTTCGGTGTGTTCGGCACGGTCGTCGACGTCCTGCCGGAGGAGAACAAGGTGATCATCGAGGCGGGCCCCGGCACTGTCCTCACCGTCCACCGCCAGGCCATCGGCCAGATCGACGAGCCCGTCGACGCGGGTCTGCACGGCGCCGGCGCGGCGGGCGCGGACTCCGACCGGGTCGATGCGGACCTCGGTGACACGCAGATCCCGGACGATCTCTCCTCCCTCACCCCCGCCGATGGCGACGCCGAGCGCGGCGCGGCGGCGGACCGCAGCGACGCAGAGGCCGATGCGGATGTCGACCGCCCGGATGTCGACTCTCAGGATGTCGACCGCCAGGCGGACGCGGACGGTGCGCGCGCAGATGCGGCCGACGACTCCTCACGCGAGACCCCCGACACCGATCATGCGGACGACGTCGACGACGTGGACTCCGACGGCGACCGCCGCTGATCCGCACACCCTCCCCCTCCCGAAAGCGATAACGTGGCCGCACCCTCGAACAAACCGCGCCCGGTCCTGTCCTTCGTCTGGCTGGGCGTCGTCACCGTGGCACTCATCGTGCTCATCGGCGCCGGCGCGATCTGGTCGAGCGCGACCTGGGCGCCCAAGCTCGCTCTCGACCTCGAGGGCGGCACGTCGATCATCCTGGAGCCCCAGGTCGACGAGGACACTGAGATCTCGCAGGAGCAGCTGGAGCAGGCCGTCGCCATCATCCGCCAGCGCGTCGACTCCACCGGCGTGTCGGAAGCGGAGATCACGACGCAGGGCGACCGCAACATCATCGTCAACCTCCCCGGCAATCCGGACGAGGAGACGCGCAACCTCGTGAGGTCGTCCGCGCAGCTCGCGTTCCGGCGCGTCGCGTTCGTCGGCGCACCCGAGGCCGTCGATCAGCAGCAGCAGGAGGAGCCCGCTCCGGAGGAGACGGAGGATCCCGCCGCTGACTTGAGCGATGAGGATCGTGAGCGACTCGAGGAGCTGCTGGGTGACGAGGGTGCTGCGGAGGGCAGTGCCGAGGACGTGCCCCAGGGCGGCGGCGCAGTCACTCCCGGAGCGCAGACGTCACCGCAGGCGGCGGCTGCCGCTGAGGAGGCCCCCGCTGAGGAGGCTCCGGCCGAAGGAGCCGCGACTGAGGAGGCTCCGGCCGACGGCGAAGCGGGCGGCACCGTTCCGCGCTTCGATCCGCAGGCCGACATGTCGTGGGCGGACGACGAGATCATGACGGAGTTCGCAGAGCTCGACTGCACGGACCCGGAGAATCGCACGGGCGGGACGACAGCCGACGCGGATGAGATGTTCGTGTCTTGCGCCCAGGACGGCAGCGCGAAGTACATCCTGGGACCCGTCGAACTGGACGGCTCCCACGTGGCCGACGCGGACTTCGGCTTCGAGACCTCCTCCACCGGCACCCAGACCAACCGCGTGGCGGTCACGCTCGAGTTCGACAGCGTCGGACGCGAGGTGTTCGGTCAGATCACCACTGCGATCACCGGCCAGCAGCAGCCGTACGACCAGTTCGCGATCGTGCTGGACGGCCTGGTCCTGTCCGCGCCGCAGTCGCAGACGCCTGTGACGGACGGCAACGCGCAGATCACCGGTGACTTCACCATGGAGGAGGGCGAGACACTCGCCAACCAGCTGAAGAACGGCGCACTGCCGATCAGCTTCCAGGTCCAGAGCGAGCAGCAGATCTCGCCGACCCTGGGCTCCGACTATCTGGCGAGCGGCATCCTGGCCGGACTGATCGGCCTGGGACTCGTCGTCGTGTACTCGCTCGTGCAGTACCGCGTGCTCGGCACGGTGACCGTCTCGAGCCTCGCGGTCGCGGGTGTGCTCACGTATCTGCTCCTGCTGCTGGTCACATGGCGGTACGGCTATCGCCTCTCCCTTGCGGGCGTGGCCGGCCTCATCGTCGGCATCGGCGCGGCGGCGGACTCGTTCATCGTGTACTTCGAGCGCATCAGGGACGAGCTGCGCAGCGGTCGCAAGCTGACGTCCGCGGTGGAGATCGGCTGGGACCGGGCGAAGCGGACGATCTTCGCGTCCAAGGCGGTGAACCTGCTCGCCGCGGTGATCCTCTACCTGCTCGCGGTCGGCAGCGTGCGCGGCTTCGCGTTCACCCTGGGCCTCACGGTGATCGTCGACCTGCTCGTGACCGTGCTGTTCACGCACCCGATGATGCAGCTCCTCGCACGGACCCGCTTCTTCGGCGACGGCCATCCGATGTCCGGCATGGATCCGCGCCAGCTGGGGGTCACCCAGGCCGCCTACCGCGGTGCGCTCAACATCGACCTCGATCGTGCGAAGCGCGAGGGGACGAAGAAGGGCTCCTTCAAGGAGGCCAAGCGCCGGCAGAAGGACGTCGACAGACGTGAGGAGAGGGCAGGCGCAGGTCTGAGCCTCGCGGAGAGGAAGGCCCGCGCGCAGCGAGACGCGGAGGAATCCGGCGACGCAGTGAGCGCGGTCGGAACCGACGAACAGACAGGAGACGCGCGATGAGGAAGTTCCTGTCGTGGGGCAACGACCTGCACAGCGGGCGCACGTCGATCCCCTTCGTGGGCAGGGCGAAGCTGTGGCTGACCATCGCCGCGGCCCTGGGACTCGTGTCCATCGCCATCCCGCTGATCTTCGGCTTCAACCTGGGCATCGCGTTCAAGGGCGGCTCGGAGTTCAAGGTCGACAACGTGTCCTCCTCGGAGACCCAGGTCGCCGAGCAGGCGGTCACGTCCGTCCTGGGCGATGTGGGAACGAATGTCGTCCCGACGTCGGACACGTCCGTGGACGTGACGACCGAGCAGCTGACCGACCCGCAGATGCAGGAGGTGCGCGACGCGCTCGTGAGCGCCTACTCCATCGATGCGGAGGACGTCACCTCGAACTTCGTCGGCCCGGAGTGGGGACAGGACGTCACGGACAAGATGATCCGTGCGCTCGTGATCTTCCTGGGTCTCGCGATGATCTTCATGGCGATCTACTTCCGGACGTGGAAGATGTCCCTGGCCGCGATCATCGGCCTCGTCGCCGTCATGGTGGTGACGGTCGGCATCTACTCCGCGACGGGCTTCGAGATCACGCCGGAGGCCATCATCGGCTTCCTCACGGTGCTGAGCTTCTCGCTCTATGACACGGTCGTGGTGTTCGACAAGATCAGGGAGAACACCAAGGACTTCGAGGACAACGTCCACATGAAGTTCTCCGAACTGGTGAACCTGGGCGTCAACCAGACCACCGTGCGCTCGATCAACACATCCGTCATCGCGGTGCTGCCGATCGCGGCGATCCTCTTCATCGGCGTGTTCCTCCTCGGTGCGGGCACGCTGACGGACATCTCTCTGTCCCTGTTCGTGGGCACGATCGTCGCCGCGCTGTCCACACTGTTCGTCGCCTCGCCCCTCTACGGACTGCTGCGCAGCCGTGAGCCCGCGGTGCGCGCGCAGGAGGCGGCGGTCGACGAGCGGCGCCGTGAGAAGAACCTGCCGGACCGCGCGCCCGTGCTGGGCGACGAGGTGCCCGTCAGCGCCGGACTCTGAGCGCCCGTCTCCGGGCAGGTCCCTCTCAGCAGCCGATGCTGACCGCCGATCGCTGAGCCTGTCTGACGGGTTCCGCGCGGATCTGCCCGTACCATGGGCTCACGGCGGGAACGGACCGCCGGACTGAAGGGAGGCCCGCGTGGCACACGTCGACGAGACCGCCGGTTCGAAGCGGCGCGGACTGGGTCGCCTCGCGTTCTGGACCGCTCGCGCCCAGCAGGACCCGGCGCGGCCCAAGGCGCTCGGCCCTCTCCTGCAGGCACTCGAGGTCAATCACCCGCGCAGTGACACGGGTCTCGTCCTGCGCGCGTATCGGGTGGCGGAGCGGGCGCACTCGGGCCAGTCCCGCAAGAGCGGCGATCCCTACATCACCCACCCCGTCGCGGTCGCGACGATCCTGGCGGAGATCGGGATGACGTCGACGACGCTGGCGGCAGCGCTGCTCCACGACACCGTGGAGGACACGGACTACTCGCTCGATCAGCTCCGGGAGGACTTCGGCGAAGAGATCGCCGTCATGGTCGACGGGGTGACCAAGCTCGACAAGATCGAATACGGCGAAGCCGCTCAGTCCGAGACGGTCCGGAAGATGATCGTCGCGATGAGCCGCGACATCCGCGTGCTCGTCATCAAGCTGTCCGACCGTCTGCACAATGCGCGGACCTGGAAGTACGTCCCGGCCTCCTCCAGTGGGAAGAAGGCCAAGGAGACGCTGGAGATCTTCGCCCCGCTCGCACACCGGCTGGGCATGAACACCATCAAGTGGGAGCTCGAGGACCTGTCCTTCCAGGTGCTCTACCCCAAGGTGTACGAGGAGATCGTCCGCCTCGTCGCAGAGCGCGCCCCCGAACGCGAGAAGTACCTCGGGATCGTCTCCAAGGAGCTCGGCGACGAACTCGTCGCGTCGAGCATCGACGGCTCGATCTCCGGACGTCCGAAGCACTACTACTCGATCTACCAGAAGATGGTGGTCCGCGGCCACGAGTTCGCGGACATCTACGACCTCGTGGGCGTGCGGGTCCTCGTGGAGACGGTGCGCGAGTGCTATGCGGTGCTCGGGATCGTCCACGCGCGCTGGTCGCCGGTGGCGGGCCGCTTCAAGGACTACATCGCGATGCCGAAGTTCAACATGTACCAGAGCCTGCACACGACCGTCATCGGACCGTACGGCCGCCCGGTCGAGATCCAAATCCGCACGCGCGAGATGCACCGGCGCGCGGAGTTCGGCGTGGCCGCCCACTGGAAGTACAAGGACCGGGGCGGCGCCAGGGTCGGCGGGCGCACGGCGACGGTGGGGGATACGGGCAGCGTCGACGACGTGGCCTGGCTGCGGCAGCTCCTCGACTGGCAGAAGGAGGTGTCCGACCCGGAGGAGTTCCTGGACGGTCTCCGCTACGAGGTGAACTCCCAGGAGGTCTACGCCTTCACACCGAAGGGCGACATCATGGCGCTGCCCGCAGGTTCCACGACGGTGGACTTCGCGTACGCGGTGCACACCGAGGTGGGCCACCGCACCATGGGGGCTCGTGTGAACGGCCGCCTCGTCGCGCTCGAATCGGAGCTGTCGAACGGCGACGTCGTCGAGGTCTTCACGTCGAAGGACGAGACCGCCGGTCCCAGTCGAGACTGGCTCTCCTTCGTGCAGTCGCCCCGTGCGCGCAGCAAGATCCGGCAGTGGTTCAGCAAGGAGCGCCGTGAGGAGGCGATCGAGAACGGTCGGCAGCAGCTGGCGCGAGCGATGCGTCGCCACCAGCTGTCCGCGGAACGGCTCATGTCCGCGGAAGGCCTCCTCAAGGTCGCGGAGGAGCTGCGGCTGGCAGACGTGTCCGCGGTCTACGCGGCGATCGGCAACGGCACGACGTCCGCAGCGCACGTCGTCGACCTGCTCGCGAAGGCCACGGGGGCGGAGGACGAGCAGCCCGTCGTACTCGGTCCCACGAACCGGACCGGGCGTTCGAGTGGACACCATTCGACGTCCGAGGGAGTGCGGGTCAAGGGGTCGGAGGGACTCCTCATCAAGCTCGCCCGCTGCTGCACACCGGTCCCCGGTGACTCGATCGTGGGATTCGTCACCCGCGGCGCCGGAGTCTCCGTCCACCGTGACGACTGCTCGAACCTCGAGCAGATGCGCACCCAGCCGGAGCGCTTCGTCGAGGTGGAGTGGACCGGTCGGACACGGGGCCTCTACCTCGTGAACATCCAGGTCGAGGCACTCGACCGATCCGGGCTGCTGTCCGACATCACCCGTGTGCTGTCCGAGCTCCACGTGAACATCCTGTCCGCCTCCGTCGCGACGTCGCGGGCGCGCGTGGCGCAGTCGCGCTTCGTCTTCGAGCTGGGCGACGGCACCCATCTGGACAACGTGCTGGCCGCGGTCCGGCGCATCGAGGGCGTCTTCGACGCCTACCGGGTGAGCGTCTGAGCGTCGGCGGCCCCTCGCCGGACTGCGGCGAAGGCGAGCGCACGAGTCCGCGCGATGAACGGCCGTCGCTCGATCGTCTCCAGCCACGCGAGGAATGCGTGGCGGTCCGCATCGGGCACACGGGCGAACGCCGCGCGGGCGGCGCGCAGCGGATCCGCGACCGTGGCCGTCGTGTCCCGGAGGAGGTCGAAGAGGGTCCGCTCCGGCGAGGTCACCCAGGTCCCTGACACATCCACCCGCTCGGACGGCGGCACGTCGCGTTCGTAGACGGTCCAGCCGACACCCGTCGCGCGCATGCGGCGCCGTGCGAGCGTCGTGTACTCATCGAGCGCGGGTGCCCGCCCCGTCGCGGATCCCCACCAGATCCAGTGCGCGGTCCTGTGGGAGAGCGCCAGGCTGGGCCGCGGGGGGTCTCCCAGGGCAGTCGTGCGCAGCAGGGGGTCGGCGACGGTCCCGCGGGGGATCCACACGTCGTGGGTGAGCCGTTGGAGCAGGCCGTCGTATTCGAGTGCGAGCAGCCCTGTGAGGGGGAGCGGCGCATCGAGACGGTGGAACCCGGTCATGGAGCCACTCTGGTGTCACGGGGCCGCTGCCGCAAGGGGATCGGCCGACCTGTGGATGACGGTCACCTCGCAGGTGCGTGGTGTGACCGTCAGTGGCACGGCCGCCCGTGGCGCGACCGGCAGCCGTCCGATCCCCACATACCGCCCAGGATCAGGGGGCAGAGCGGGATCAGGCGAGCTCGTCGGCGGTCTGCTGCAGCTGCGCGAACCAGGAGCGGCGGGCCTCCAGCGCTTCCTCGGCCTTCGCGATCTTCCGGGAGTCTCCGGTTCCGCGTGCCTTCTCCACGTCATCCTCGAGCTGTGCGATCGAATCCTCGAGCTGCGCCAGGACGCCGGACGTGCGAGCGCGCGTCTCCGGGTTCGTGCGCTCCCACTCGGACGCCTCGGCATCGGCGAGTGCCTTCTCCACCTCGCGGAGCCCGCCCTCGATCCGCGACAGGTCCGCACGGGGGACCCGTCCGGCGTCCTCCCAGCGGTCCTGGATGTCGCGCAGAGCGCTCTTCGTGGCGGCGATGTCCTTCACCGGCAGCAGGGCACGGGCCTCCTCGAGCAGTGCCTCCTTGACCGTGAGGTTGCCGCGGTACTCCTCATCGATGCGCGCGTTGTCGGCGGTGCGGGCGTCGAAGAAGACGTCCTGGGCGGCACGGAACCGCGCCCACAGGGCGTCGTCGTCGCGGCGGCCTGCACGCGGTGCCGCCTTCCACTCGTCCATGAGATCGCGGTACTTCGCAGCCGTTTCCCGCCAGTCCGTCGATCCGGAGAGCTCCTCAGCCCGGACGATCAGCTTCTCCTTGATCCGCTTGCCCTCGGAGGACCGCGCATCGAGCTGGGCGAAGTGCGCCTTCCGGCCGCGGTCGAAGGTGCTGCGCGCCGCGGAGAACCGTCCCCACAGCTCCTGGTCCTCAGCACGGGGGAGGCGCGGGTACCGGCTCTGGATGCTCTTCCACTCATCGAACAGCTCGCGCATCCGCGCCGCTGACTGCTTCCACTGCGTGCGCTCCGGATCCTGCGCGGCGACGGACTCCGCCTCTGCGACGATCTGCGTGCGCTTGGCGCGACCCTCGTCGAGTCGTTCGGCGCGCTCCGCACGCGCCTGCTCCTGCGCCGCATCGGTCTGCTCGATGAGTGCCGACAGCTGCGCCGTGAGCGCGGCCATGTCGCCCACGGCGGCCAGCTCCGGGACTTCGTCGAGGTGGGTGCGAGCCGAGGTGCGCACCTGCGCGGCGTCCGCGCCGGCGGCCAGACGCTGCTCGAGCAGATCAGCCTGGTCGACCGCATCGATGTAGCGGCCCGCGAAGTACTCGAGTGCCGCCTGGGGCTCCGCGTCCGGATACTGTCCCACCTCGCGTTCGCCGTCTGCGGTGAGGACGAACACCTTCAGCTCGTCGTCGACGCGGCCGTGGGCGGTCGCCGCGGCGACGGCCGCTGCCCGGTCGGCATCGCTGCGGATGGGGGCGGCGGCGGGTGCTGCTGCGGGACGTCGCGCGGGGCCTGGACCCGGGACCGGCCGGGGACCGGGGACGGGTGACGGCTGGTGCGGCGTGGGCTTGCTCATCGTGATCCTCGTGACTGACCTCCGGCCATGCGGCGGAGGGGTGCGGATGGGCCGCCGACACGGGTGCCGACGCTGACCGCACCAGCATATCCGCCGCACCGGCCGAAGACCGTGCCGGTCTAGACTCGTGTGCATGGAGATCACCGGAGTGCGCGCGCAGCTGCTCGACGTCAACTGCTATGCCGTGGCCGCGGGTGACGGCGCCGAGGGCTCGGCCTGCCTGCTCATCGACGCGGGGTACGACTGCGCCGACGACCTCGCAGACGTGCTGTCCGACCGCGGATGGCGGCCCGCAGCGATCCTGCTGACCCACGGTCACGCCGACCACGTGCTCGGCCTGCCGCACCTGCTGGAGCGCTTCGCAGTGCCCGTGCACCTGGGGCGTCCGGACCTTTACCGGCTGGACGATCCGGCCGGCGGCGTGTCAGCACAGTTCGCGCAGGCACTGGCACCGCTCGCCCAGGACTGGGTGAGGCCGGAGGTGCGTGCCGTGGACGACGGCGACGTGCTCGAGGCCGCGGGACTCACGATCACCGCGACGCTGGCGCCGGGGCACACCGAGGGCTCCATGCTGTACGCGATCGACGATCCGAGCCCGGCCGGTGACGGCCCCGCCTCCGTGCTCATGAGCGGCGATGTCCTCTTCGCCGGCAGCATCGGCCGCACGGATCTGCCCGGCGGCGACCCCGCGGCGATGCAGTCGTCCCTCGAGGCACTGCGCGACCGTCCCGACACACCGGTGCTGCCGGGCCACGGACCCGGGACCCGGCTGTCCCACGAACTCACGACGAACCCCTTTTTCTGAGGCGCTCGCAGCCTCTGACACACGCACTCTGACATCCGCAGGGGCGCTCGAGCGTCCCGCCCACCGACCAGGAGTACCCATGGCACGTGCCGCCAGACTGTCCGGCTTCCCCGAATGGCTGCCTTCCGACCGCATCGTCGAAGAGCGGGTCATCGACCTCCTCAAGCATGTCTTCGAGCTCAACGGGTTCGGCGCCATCCACACGCGGGCTATGGAGCCGATCAGCGCTCTTGCCAAGGAGGGCGAGATCGACAAGGAGGTGTTCGCGGTGTCGCGGCTCCACGGTGAGCAGCACGATGCGAAGAACCCCCTGGGACTCCACTTCGACCTCACCGTGCCGTTCGCACGCTACGTCGTCGAGCACGCGGGCCACCTGGCGTTCCCCTTCAAGCGCTACCAGATCCAGCCCGTGTGGCGCGGCGAGCGGCCGCAGGACGGCCGCTTCCGCGAGTTCATCCAGGCGGACATCGACGTGGTGGGGGAGGACTCCCTGCCCGACCACTTCGAGGTCGAGGTGCCCCTCGTCATGGCTGCCGCGTTCGACGCGCTGCGCGAGCTGGGCGTCCCGCCCGTGAGGATCCTCGCGAACGACCGCCGCCTGATCGAAGGGTTCGCACGAGGCGCGGGCCTGGACGACATCCCCGCCGTGCTGCGGAGCATCGACAAGCTCGACAAGATCGGCGAGGACGCCGTGGCCCGCCTGCTGGCCGAGCAGGCGGGAGCCGACACGCGGCAGCAGGAGCTCTGCCTGGCACTCGCACGGATCGAGAGTCCTGATGCGGGGTTCGCCGACGAGGTCGTCGCGCTCGGCGTGAGCCACCCCCTGCTGGATGAGGGGCTCGCGTCGCTGACCCGCATCCTCGAGGCCGCGCACCGTCGCGCCCCGGGGACCGTGTGGGCGCAGCTGAAGATCGCACGTGGGCTCGACTACTACACCGGCGCGGTGTACGAGACGCAGCTGGTCGGCCACGAGGACCTGGGGTCGGTGGCCTCCGGCGGTCGGTACGACGCGCTCGCGTCCAACGGCAAGCGGACCTACCCCGGGGTCGGGATGTCCGTGGGCGTCTCCCGCCTCATGTCCCGCCTGGTCGGAGCGGACCGCATGGTCGCCGCGAGCCGTCCCGTGCCCACCGCGGTGCTCGTGTCGGTCACGGATGAGGACCGGCGGGACGAGTCCGATCGGGTCGCCGAGGTCCTGCGGGCCCGCGGGATCCCCACGGACGTGGCACCGGCGGCGGCGAAGTTCGGCAAGCAGATCCGCTATGCGGATCGTCGGGGGATCCCGTTCGTCTGGTTCGTCGACGGCGAGACGGGGCACGAGGTGAAGGACATCCGCTCCGGCGAGCAGCAGACGGCCGACCCCGAGGTGTGGGCGCCCGCGGCGGAGGACCTGTGGCCGCGCGTCGAGCGGGTGTCAGCGGAGTGAGGTCGCAGCGGCGGTGACGCGACCTCAGAGGTGACAGGACCTCAGCGGCGCGTGCGGCGCTGGGGCCTGAGCTCCGCAGGGTCGGGCGCGAGCGAGCCGTCCGGTGCGATGTGCTCGAAGATCTCCTCGACCATCGCCACGACGTGGGGATCGTCGACCGTGTAGATGATGCGCCGGCCCTCTCTGCGGGAGCCCACCAGCCCTGCCAGGCGGAGCTTCGCCAGGTGCTGCGACACGGCCTGGACACTCACGTCCGCGAGGGTCGCGAGAGATGTCACATCGTGCTCAGCGTCCACGAGGATCCGCACGATGAGGAGCCGGGTCGACGAGGACAGCATGCGGAAAGTCTCCGCCGCGACTTCGACCTGCGCTGACGTGGGCAGCGAGTCCTCGTCCACCGCGTCCGTGTCCATGAGCGCCTCCTGGCTGTCCGTTCCGTGCTCTCCGCTGTGACTATCATGGACCTGCATCCCTCCCCAGACCTATCCGAGGAGTCCTCTTCGTGTTACGCACCCACTCGGCCGGAGCCCTCCGCGCCTCCGACGCCGGAACCACCGTCACTCTCGCAGGATGGGTGGACCGGCGTCGTGACCACGGCGGTGTGGCGTTCATCGACCTGCGCGACTCGACGGGCATCGTCCAGGTCGTCGTCCGCGAGCAGGTCGCGGACCAGCTCCGGAACGAGACCGTCGTGACGGTGAGCGGCACCGTGTCGGTCCGCCCCGCGGGCAACGAGAACACCGGCCTGCCGACAGGCGAGATCGAGGTCATCGACACGGACGTGACGATCCTGTCCCAGTCGGCTGCCCTGCCGTTCCAGGTCTCCGACCACGCGGAGGACGCCGGCCAGGTGGGGGAGGAGACGCGCCTGCGCCACCGGTACCTGGACCTGCGCCGCTCCGGCCCCGCGAAGACGATGCGACTGCGGTCGGACGTCAACAGGGCCGCGCGTGCGGTCCTCGACTCGCACTCGTTCGTCGAAGTCGAGACGCCGACCCTGACCCGCTCCACCCCCGAGGGCGCGCGCGACTTCCTGGTGCCGGCGCGCCTGCGCCCCGGCTCCTGGTACGCACTCCCGCAGTCACCGCAGCTCTTCAAGCAGCTGCTGCAGGTGGGCGGCATCGAGCGCTACTACCAGATCGCGCGCTGCTACCGCGACGAGGACTTCCGCGCGGATCGCCAGCCGGAGTTCACCCAGCTGGACATCGAGGCCTCGTTCGTCGAGCAGGACGACGTGATCCAGCTCGCGGAGGAGATCCTCAGCTCCCTGTGGAAGCTCATCGACGTCGACATCGCAGGGCCGATCCGCCGGATGACGTACCGCGAGGCGATGGCGCGCTACGGCTCCGACAAGCCCGATCTGCGCTTCGACATCGAGCTCGTCGAGCTGACGGAGTACTTCTCCGAGACGCCCTTCCGCGTGTTCCGCGCCCCCTACGTCGGCGCCGTCGTCTATCCCGGCGGCTCCACGCTGCCCCGTCGACAGCTCGACGGGTGGCAGGAGTGGGCGAAGCAGCGCGGTGCGAAGGGCCTCGCGTACGTCCTCGTGCAGCCCGACGGCGAGCTGACCGGACCGGTGGCCAAGAACCTGTCCGAGGAGGAGCGGGCCGGCCTCGCCGCGGCGGCGGGCGCTCAGCCGGGGGACGCGATCTTCTTCGCGGCCTCGGACGCGGCCTCGGCACGAGCGCTGCTGGGTGCAGCGCGCAAGGAGATCGCCGTGCGGGAGCACCTGTTCGACGAGGACGAGTGGTCCTTCGTCTGGATCGTCGACGCGCCGATGTTCGAACCCGCCGCGGATGCCGAGGCGGCCGGCGACGTGGCCGTCGGCAGCAGCGCCTGGACCGCCGTCCACCACGCCTTCACGTCTCCCAAGCCGGAGTTCCTTGAGACCTTCGATAAGGATCCCGGTGAAGCGCTGGCCTACGCATACGACATCGTGTGCAATGGCAACGAGATCGGCGGAGGGTCGATCCGCATCCACTCGCGCGACGTCCAGGAGCGCGTCTTCTCCGTCATGGGCATCAGCCCGGAGGACGCGTCGGAGAAGTTCGGCTTCCTCCTGGAGGCCTTCAAGTACGGGGCGCCGCCGCACGGAGGCATCGCGTTCGGATGGGACCGCATCGTCGCACTCCTGGCGGGTGCCGATTCGATCCGCGACGTCATCGCCTTCCCGAAGTCCGGCGGCGGCTACGACCCGCTCACGGATGCGCCCGCTCCGATCACCCCGCAGCAGCGCGCAGAGGCCGGCGTCGACCACGAGCCGGAGGACGAGGAGGACTGACCTGACTGCAGACCTCTTCAGCGACGCGCCTGACGCCGGGCGGGCACTGGACCCGCTCGCCGTCAGGATGCGTCCCCGCGCCCTCGACGAGGTGGTCGGCCAGGACCACCTCACGTTCCCCGGGTCGCCCCTGCGTCAACTGGTCGAGGCCGGCTCCGACGCGACCACCGGCCCGGCCTCGGTCATGCTGTGGGGTCCGCCCGGAGTCGGCAAGACGACACTGGCCCACGTCATCTCCCACGCGGAGGGGCGCAGCTTCGTCGAGCTGTCGGCCATCACCGCGGGCGTGCGGGACGTGCGCCAGGTCGTCGAGTCGGCGCGCCAGGAGCGGGAGCTCCACGGTCGGACGACCGTCCTCTTCCTCGATGAGATCCATCGGTTCACCAAGGCCCAGCAGGACGCTCTCCTGCCGGCGGTGGAGAACCGGCTCGTGGTGCTCGTCGCGGCGACGACGGAGAACCCCAGCTTCTCCGTCATCGCGCCGCTGCTGTCGCGCTCCCTCCTGCTGACGCTGCGGCCCCTCGACGACGCAGCGATCTCCGGGCTCCTGGAGCGGGCGATCGCCGACCCGCGCGGGCTGGCGGGCGAATTCTCGCTGACCGACGACGCGCGCGACATGATCGTGCGGGTCTCCGGTGCGGATGCGCGCCGCTCGCTCACGATCCTCGAGGCGGCGGCCGGGATCGCCCGCGCCCGCGCTGCGGCAGGGGAGGGGGAGCCGTCCGACGGCGGCCTCACGGTGACGGAGGACGACGTGTCGGAGGCCAGCGCGGAGGCCGTCATCCGCTACGACCGCGACGGTGATCAGCACTACGACGTGGTGTCGGCCTTCATCAAATCGATCAGGGGGTCCGATCCGGACGCCGCGCTGCACTACCTGGCGCGGATGATCGTGGCGGGGGAGGACCCGCGCTTCATCTGCCGCCGCGTGGTGATCTCCGCCTCGGAGGACATCGGCATGGCGGACCCGCACGCCCTCACAGTCGCGGTCTCCGCTCATCAGGCGGTGGAGCGGATCGGAATGCCGGAGGGCCGGATCCCGCTGGCCGAGGCAGTTGTCTACCTCGCGACCGCACCGAAGTCGAACGCGTCGTACAGGGCGCTCGACGCGGCGATCGCGGATGTGAAGCAGGGACGCGCCGGGCAGGTGCCGCTCCACCTGCGGGATGCGCACTATCCCGGAGCGAAGGCGCTGGGGCACGGCGAGGGATACCTCTACTCGCACGACTGGCCGTACGGCGTCTCGCCGCAGAGCTATCTTCCGGAGTCCCTCACGGGCAGCGTGTACTACCGCCCCACACCGAACGGCGCCGAAGCGCGCATGGCGGACCGGCTCGCGTCTCTCGAGGCGCTGCGTCGCGATGGCGGCAACCCGAAGGCGTGACTCTCAGGTGTGTTTCTGAGGCGTGACCTGCAGGCGTGAGCCGCGTGCTCCGCGCGTGCTAAGGTGGTGCGTTGCTGTGCCTCATCGAGAGGCGGTCGGGCGGAACCGGACTCGCGGATCCGCCCCTCTTTCCCGTACGGAGGGAAACAGCAGTCCGGCCCCCAGCGGGTCCACTGGCCCGGACGAACGTCACGAAGAAAGGCATTCCATGACTGCTCCCGCACGTCATCGTCGCCAGGTGCGCCTCTCGCGCGCACTCGGCATCCCGCTCACGCCGAAGGCTGAGAAGTACTTCGAGCGCCGCCCGTACCCCCCGGGCGAGCACGGCCGCGCACGCCGCCGCAACGACTCGGACTACTCGGTCCGCCTCAAGGAGAAGCAGCGTCTGCGCGCGCAGTACGGCATCCGCGAGGTCCAGATGCTGAACACGTACAAGGAGGCGAAGCGCCTCCCGGGTCTGACCGGTGAGAACCTCGTCGAGATGCTGGAGATGCGACTCGACGCACTCGTCCTGCGCTCCGGCTTCGCCCGGACGATCGCACAGGCTCGCCAGTTCGTCGTGCACCGCCACATCATGGTCGACGGACAGCTCGTGGACCGCCCGTCCTTCCGCGTGAAGGAGGGTCAGATGATCCACGTGAAGCCGCGTTCGGCTGAGACCGATCCGTTCCAGGTCGCCGCCGCAGGTGCGCACCGCGACGTGCTCCCCGCCGTCCCGGGCTACCTCAAGGTCGAGCTCGAGGCGCTGCAGTCGACGCTGCTGCGTCGCCCGAAGCGCGTCGAGGTCCCCGTGACCGCCGACGTCCAGCTGGTCGTCGAGCACTACTCGCGCTGATCGGTCCCCAGGGACCCTGAGCGCATGCGGGCCGCCGCACACCACACCGGTGTGCGGCGGCCCGTTCGTTCTCCCCCTCCACTATGCTGTGAGGCGGTTCGTCGACCAGCGGCGAGCGCTCGTACGAAAGGATGCCACCCGGATGAGGACTGCAGAGATCAGGAAGCGCTGGCTGACGTTCTTCGAGGAGAACGGCCACACCGTGGTCCCGTCCGCATCGGTCATCAGCAGCGATCCGTCGATCCTGTTCAACATCGCGGGTATGGTCCAGTTCATCCCGTACCTCACGGGCCGTGAGCCCGCTCCCTTCCCCCGGGCGACGAGCGTCCAGAAGTGCGTGCGCACCCAGGACATCGAAGAGGTCGGCAAGACGACCCGCCACGGCACGTTCTTCCAGATGAACGGCAACTTCTCCTTCGGCGACTACTTCAAGGCCGAGGCGATCCGCTTCGCGTGGCAGCTGCTGACGCACCCGGAGTCGGCCGGAGGACTCGGGTTCGATCCCGATCGCCTCTGGGCCACCGTCCACCGCGACGATGCGGAGACGGTCGACCTGTGGCTGGAGGAGACATCGGTCCCGCGCGAGCGCATCCAGTTCCGCGGCAGCGAGGACAACTTCTGGCACACCGGCCAGCCCGGCCCAGGCGGCTACTGCTCCGAGATCTACTACGACCGCGGCCCCGACTACGGATCCGAGGGGGGACCGGAGGCCGACGAGGACCGGTACATCGAGATCTGGAACCTCGTGTTCATGGAGTTCGAGCTGTCCGCCGTGCGGTCGAAGACCGACTTCGACATCAGGGGCGATCTGCCCGCCAAGAACATCGACACCGGCATGGGTCTGGAGCGCGTCGCGTTCCTCAAGCAGGGCGTCGAGAACATGTACGAGATCGACGAGGTGTTCCCCGTCATCAGTGCTGCGAGCCGCCTCTCAGGGCGGGAGTACGGTGCGCTCGAGGCCGACGACGTCCGCATGCGCGTCGTCGCCGACCACGTGCGCTCGGCGCTCGTCATCATCGGCGATGGCGTCCGGCCGGCCAATGAGGGCCGCGGCTACATCCTCCGCAGGCTCCTGCGCCGCGCTGTGCGCGCGATGCGTCTGCTCGGCGTGACGGAGCCCGTGCTGCCCCACCTGCTCCCGCTCTCGATGGAGGTCATGAAGGACTCCTACCCGGAGCTCGAGACGGACTTCGAGCGGATCTCGCGCGTCGCGTACGCGGAGGAGACCGCGTTCCTGCGGACCCTGGAGTCCGGCACCCAGCTGCTCGCCGGGGCGGTCGACCGGGTGGGCACAGGCGGCGACATCTCCGGGGACATCGCCTTCGCCCTCCACGACACGCACGGCTTCCCGATCGACCTGACTCTCGAGATGGCGGCCGAGCACGGCGTGTCCGTCGACGAAGCAGGCTTCCGCACCCTCATGCAGGAGCAGCGAGAGCGCGCCCGCGCGGACGCGAAGTCGAAGAAGGGCGGCGGTGCCGATCTGAGCGCGTACTCGCAGCTGCTGGACGAGGGCGCATCCGAATTCGTCGGCTACGACGCTCTCACGTCCGACGCGCGGATCCGCGGTCTCGTGTCCGAGGGGGGCGCCGTCGACCGCGCCGCCGCAGGCGACACCCTCGACCTGGTGCTCGACGTCACTCCCTTCTACGCGGAGGCGGGCGGACAGCGCGCTGACCGCGGGATCGTCCACGGCGACGGCTTCACCGCGCGCGTCCTGGACGTCCAGGCCCCCCTCAAGGGTCTCTCCGCACACCGGATCGAGGTCCTCGAGGGTGAGCTCACCCGCGGAGCCGACGTGTTCGCGGAGGTGGATCCGGACCACCGCTTCGCCGCGGCCCAGGCCCACTCCGCGACGCACCTCGTCCACTCCGCGCTGCGCACCGTGCTCGGACCGCACGCGGTCCAGGCGGGCTCGCTCAACCAGCCCGGCTACATGCGGTTCGACTACGCCTACCCCGACGCGCTCACCCCCGCCATGCGCGAGGAGATCGAGGACGCGGCGAACGTGGCCGTCCGCGATGACCTCGCGGTCAGCTACGAGTACCTTCCCCTCGAGGATGCGAAGCGCTCCGGCGCGCTCGCGCTGTTCGGGGAGAAGTACCCCTCCGTGGTGCGCGTCGTCGACATCGGCGGACCGTTCTCCCGGGAACTGTGCGGCGGCACCCACATCGGCCGCACCAGCCAGGTCGGACCGATCTCGCTGCTGTCGGAGGCATCGGTGGGCTCCGGCACCCGGCGCGTGGAGGCCTCGGTCGGTCTCGACGCGTTCCGCGGGCTCGCCCGCGAGCGGACCATCCTCCGATCGCTGTCGGAGATGCTGAAGGTGCCGGGAACGGATGTCCCCGGCCGTGTCGAGTCCCTGCTCGAGCGTCTCAAGGACGCCGAGCGCAGAATCGCGGAGATGGGTCGCGATCGCGTGCTCGCAGCCTCTGCGGAGGCGGTCGCGTCCGCGCGTGACGTGGCCGGTGTCCGTTACTCCGCGACGGACCTGGGCGACGTCGCGGACGCCGGCGACGTGCGCAGCTTCGTCACCGACGTGCGGAACCGGATCGAGGCGGACGCGGTGGTCGTCGCGGCGGCGGGCACGGTGGGCGGCAAGCCCAGCGTCGTCATCGCGGCGTCTGCGGGAGCCCAGGCGCGCGGACTGCGCGCCGGCGACCTCGTCAAGCGCGCGTGCGGCGAACTGGGCGGCGGTGGCGGCGGGAAGCCGGACCTCGCCCAGGGCGGCGGCCAGGACCCGACCCGCATCCCGCAGGCGCTCGATGCCGTCGCCGCGGCGATCACGGACGCATGACCGGCTTCCGGAGAGGCCGCAGGATCGCCCTGGACGTCGGCAGCGTGCGCGTGGGAGTCGCCTCGTGCGATCCCGACGGGATCCTCGCGACACCGCTCGAGGTCGTCCGGCGCGACGACGATGCGACTGCCGTGTCGCGGATCGCCGCGCTCGTCGCCGAGCAGTCCGCACTGGAGATCGTCGCCGGCCGTCCCCGCTCCCTCGACGGGAGCGACCGCGCCGCGGTCGGGGCGGCGGAGGATTTCCTCCGTGCGGTCGCCGCGGCCGTCGACGTCCCGATCCGACTGGTCGATGAGAGGTTCACCACTGTGCAGGCGCACGGTGTGCTGCAGTCTGCGGGGAGGAATTCCAGACAGCGTCGTGAGATCGTCGACGCAGTCGCGGCCGTCCTGATCCTGCAGGCCGCGCTCGATACCGAGAAGAGCGGCGGCAGCCCTGCGGGCACGCCCCTGGACGAGTAGGAGTACGCCCACATGCACGACGTGGACGACTTGGACATCGACGATCAGCTCACGCGGTCGGAGCTCAAGGCACGCAGGCGGAGACGGATGCTCAGGCGACGGCGGACGACGACCATCGTCGTCGCGGCGCTGCTGGTGCTCGGCATCGGCGGGATCGTCGCCGTGAGCGTCACCACCGGTGCGGTGCAGGAGGTGCTCGGCCGCTCCGACGACTACGAGGGCTCCGGCGGCGAACCCGTCGTCGTCGAGGTGCTGCCGGGCACCTCGACGACACAGATCGCCAACCAGCTCGTCGAGGAGGACGTCATCAAGTCCTCGCGCCCCTTCATCCGAGAGGCGGAGGAGCAGGAGGCGACCTTCCAGGCGCGGACCTATTCGCTGCGCTCGCAGATGAGCTCGGCCGCCGCGGTCGAAGCGATGGTGAACCCCGAATCGGCACCCCAGGTCGTGATCCCGGAGGGCCTCGCACTCGTGGACATCCAGGCCCGGATGGTCGAATCCGGGATGGCGGACGACGACGTGACGGCCGCGATCGAGGAGAAGACGCCGGCCGACTACGGCCTCGACGTCGACGCTCCGAGCCTGGAGGGCTACCTGTTCCCCGCGACCTACGACGTCCGACCGGGGGCGACGGCTGAGGAGGTGGTCCAGGAGATGGTAGATCGGACCGCGCACGAACTGGACGATGCGGGCATCGCCCTGGACGAGGCGCACGAGCTGCTCACCCTTGCGAGCCTCGTGGAGATCGAGTCGCCCGCAGACCCGGAGGTGCGCCGCCAGGTGGCGCGCGTCTTCCTCAATCGCACGGGCGACGATTCGGAGACGAACGGCCTCCTGCAATCGGATGCGACCATCGCCTACATCCACGGCGCGCGGGACGATCTCACGACGACGGCGGAGGAGCGCGAGGACGACAACCCGTACAACACGTACATGCACCCCGGTCTGCCGCCCGGACCGATCAACTCTCCCGGTCGTGAAGCGGTCGACGCCGCGATGGATCCGGCCGACGGGGACTGGCAGTTCTTCGTCGCGGTCGATCCGGACACGGGGGAGACCCGGTTCGCGGAGACCTATGACGAGCACCTCGAGAACGTCGAGGAATACCGGGAATGGCTGCGGAGCCGCAGCGATGGAGGGGCGTCCGATGGGTGAGTTCGCGGTCCTCGGATCGCCGATCGCCCACTCGCTCTCGCCCCAGCTGCACACCGCCGCCGCAGCCGCGATCGGCCTGACCGACTTCCGGTACGGCCGCATCGAGGTCCAGGAGGCGGGGCTGGAGGCCCTCCTCGACTCCCATCCCGCTCTCGCGGGGCTCTCCCTCACGATGCCCCTGAAGCGACGTCTCCTCGAGCTGGCGGGCGCACGCGGCTGGCAGGTGGACGCCGACGCGCTGGCGACGGGTGGCGGCAACACGCTCCTGCGCCCTCCGGAGGGTCCTGTCGATGTGCTCAACACCGACGTGGCCGGCATCGTCGAAGCGATCACGGAGGCGCTCGCAGAACGCGGCGCGGCGGCAGCGCCGTGGTCCGATGCGGCGGATGTCCTGGGCGCGGGGGCCACTGCAGGTTCCGCGCTCGTGGCCGCCGCTCGCCTCGGGATCGCCCACGTGCGCCTCTTCGTCCGCGACCGCACGCGGGCCGGTGACGCGCGCGGGGTCGCAGAATCGCTCGGGCTCACGGCGAGCGTCTGCGATCTGCCCGACTGGGTGCCGGGGGAGCGGGGCCTGACGCTGTCGACCCTGCCGGCGGGAGCGCTCGATGCCGATCGGCTGCCCTATCGTTCCAGCCTGGAGGGCCTCTTCTTCGACGTCGCCTACGCCGCGTCGGCGGCCCCCGTCCACCGCGCGCTCGCGGACCGCGGGGCGATCGTCGTGGACGGCGGTCGGATGCTGCTGCACCAGGCGGTCGAGCAGCACGTGCGGTTCGCCCGCCTCGCAGGTCTGGACGAGTCCCTCGCCGAGCAGGCGCGCCCGACGATCCGCGATGCGATGGACGCAGTGCTCCGGAGCCGCTGATGGCCGGTCTCGCGACGATCGCGGCCGCCGCGGTCGCAGCGGCGACGGTGGCCTGCCTCCTCGTCGCCAGGCTGCCGTGGTTCGTCGCGGACGAGGCGGGGATCCGTCTGCTGCGCCCCGGGGGCGGGCACCGCTGGTTCGACATCGTCCTCGTCGCTGCGGGGACGGCCCTGGCGATCATCGCCCCGGTCGCCGTGGGTCTCCTCACTCCCGTCGCCGAGGCCCCGGCCGGCTCTCAGCTGCTCCCCGCTCTCTGCCTGGGCGTCGCCGTGGGCGCCGCGGCGGGTGCGACACCGTTCCTCCTGTGGATCGATCTGCGCATCCGGAGGCTCCCGGACCGGATCGTGCTCCCGCTCATCGCGCTCACGGCGGCGTGTCTGATCGGCTCATGGGCTGCAGGGGCATCGGGGCCGGTGGTGGACGGCGGGCATCGTCCCCTCACCGCCGTCGTCCTCGGAGTGCTCAGCGGTCTCCTCGTGCTGCTCGTGTCCGTCATCGGCGGTCGCGGTCGCGGACTCGCGATCGGTCTGGGCGACGTGAAGCTCGCCGTGGTGCTGGGGTCGCTCACGGCCCTGGTGGGGACGGGTGCTGTGCTTGCGGCGTTCGTCGTCGCGCAGGTGTGCGCGCTGTGCGAGGCCCTCGTCAGGGTGGCTGTGCTGCGGCAGGGGATGGCGACGCGGATCGCCTACGGCCCACACCTGCTCCTCGGCATGTGGACCGGGCCATTGGTGTACGCCGCACTTCGGTAGACTCCGGAGAATGTTGCGTTGGCTTACTGCAGGCGAGTCCCATGGTGAGGAGCTCGTCGGAATCATCGAGGGCCTCCCCGCCCACATACCGATCACCCGGGACCAGGTGTCCGCGGCACTCGCGCGCAGGCGCCTGGGCTACGGCAGAGGTGCCCGCATGAAGTTCGAGGCGGACGAGATCCGGTTCCTCGGCGGCGTGCGCCACGGTCGCACGATGGGCGGTCCCGTCGCGATCGAGATCGGGAACACCGAATGGCCCAAGTGGGAACGGGTCATGAGTGCGGACCCCGTGGACCCCACAGAGCTCGAGGGGATGGCGCGTGCGGCGAAGCTCACGCGCCCCCGCCCGGGCCACGCGGACTTCGTCGGCATGCAGAAGTACGCATTCGACGAGTCCCGACCGGTCCTGGAGCGCGCCTCCGCCCGTGAGACGGCGACGCGGGTCGCGCTCGGCACCGTCGCCCAGGCGCTGCTGGCCGAGCTCGGCATCCGTCTGGTGTCCCACACCGTCGCGATCGGCCCGGTGGAGGGGGAGCGCGACGCTCCGACCCCCTCGGCCGATGACGTGGAGGCGCTCGACGCGGACCCGATGCGCTGCTTCGACCCCGAACTGTCCGCACGGATGGTGGCCGAGGTCGACGATGCGCGGCGCGCCGGCGACACGCTCGGCGGGGTCGTCGAGGTCGTCGCCGACGGGCTGCCGCCCGGCCTGGGCTCCTTCGTCCACGGCGATCGTCGTCTGGACTCCCGGCTCGCAGGGGCCCTCATGGGGATCCAGGCGATCAAGGGGGTGGAGCTGGGCGACGGTTTCGAGACCACGCGCCGTCGCGGGTCCGCGGCCCACGACGAGATGGTGCCGGCCCCCGGCGGCGTCCGCCGTCTGAGCGACCGGTCCGGCGGTGTCGAGGGCGGCATGTCGACGGGCGGACCGCTGCGCGTGCGCGCGGGGATGAAGCCCATCGCCACCGTCCCGCGCGCGCTGCAGACCGTCGACGTCGCCACCGGCGAAGCCTCGAGCGCGCACCATCAGCGCTCCGATGTGTGCGCCGTCCCGGCTGCGGGCGTGGTCGCCGAGGCGATGGTCGCCCTGGTGCTGGCGCAGGCGGTGCTGGAGAAGTTCGGCGGCGATTCCGTCGCGGAGGTGGATCGGAACATCCGCACCTACCGTGATGCGCTGCCGCTGAGCGCGGAATGAGGTGCGGTCAGTGATGGTGCCGGAGGAGGCTCCGCTTCCCCGCCCGGCCCCACCGCTCGACCCTGCTCCGGCCTCCGGCGCCCGGATCGTCCTGATCGGTCCCCCCGCGGCGGGGAAGTCGACCATCGGCCGGCTGCTGGGAGCCCGGCTCGGACTGCCGCTGTACGACACCGACGCCCAGATCGTCGCCGCCCACGGCGCGATCCCGGAGATCTTCGCGGCTCGGGGTGAGCCGCGGTTCCGGGAGATCGAGCGCGAGGTCGTCCGACGGACGCTGCGCCGGCTGCTCGGTGAGCCCGCGGTGGTCTCGCTGGGAGGCGGGGCGATCCTCAACAGCGGCACCCGCGCGCAGCTGCGGCACCCCGCGCTCAAGGTCATCGGGATCGAGATCGACGACGAGACCGCGGCACTGCGACTGGGCGGTTCGAGCCGTCCGCTGCTGGCGGGCGACGAGGATCCAGTGGCCCGGTGGCGGGCGATCGTCGACGAGCGCCGATCGCTCTACGACGAGATCGCGACCGCACAGGTGGCCGCCTCGCACGGACCTCCGTCGACGGTCGTCAACCGGATCGTCGATGTACTCACAGGATTGCAGCGGGCGGAGGAGTACGCCCGCTACCAGGACACCCCTCCGCACGAGGGAACCGAACCCGGCCCCGACGGGGCCCACAGGAGGACAGACGCATGACCGAACGCACCACCCTGGACATCACGGGGGAGACGTCCACCTCCATCGTGTTCGGCAGCGGACTCCTGGGAGAGCTCCCCGCACTGCTGGGCGGCCGCACGCACCGCGTGCTCGTCATCCATCCCCGCGCGCTGCGCACCACGGGAGAGGTCGTCCGCGACGAGCTCTCCGAGGCCGGGTTCGAAGCGGTCAGCGCGGAGATCCCCGATGCGGAGGAGGCGAAGCACCTGCAGGTGGCGGGCTTCTGCTGGCAGATCCTCGGACAGTCCGACTTCACGCGCACGGATGCGATCGTGAACGTGGGCGGCGGGGCGGTGACCGACGTCGGCGGCTTCGTCGCGGCCACCTGGCTGCGCGGCATCCAGTACATCAACATCCCGACGACCGTGCTCGGCATGATCGACGCGGCGGTGGGCGGCAAGACGGCGATCAACACCTCGGAGGGGAAGAACCTCGTCGGGGCCTTCCACTCGCCCTCAGCGGTCCTCATCGACACAGACACCCTGCAGACGCTTCCCGAGAACGAACTGTTCACGGGACTCGCGGAGGCGGTGAAGTGCGGCTTCATCGCGGACCCGGCGATCCTCGACCTCATCGAATCCCACCCGCGCGAGGAGCTCGCACGGCACGACTCCCCGGTCCTGCGCGAGGTGATCGAGCGGGCCGTGCGGGTGAAGGCGGCCGTCGTGTCCGAGGACTTCAAGGAGTCCGGACGCCGGGAGATCCTCAACTACGGCCACACCCTCGCCCACGCGATCGAGCGCAATGAGCGCTACCAGTGGCGCCACGGCGCCGCCGTGGGGGCGGGGATGGTGTTCGCCGCAGAGCTGTCCGCGATGCTGCGCAGCCTCGACTCCGCGGTCGTGGACCGTCATCGCAGCGTGCTCTCGAAGCTCGGCCTGCCTGTCGGGTACCGGGGCGACCGCTGGCCCCAGCTGCTCGAGACGATGCGCCGGGACAAGAAGGCCCGCGGGACGATCCTCCGCTTCGTCCTGCTCGACGACGTGGGCGCACCGGTCGTGACGGAGGTCCCCGACGACGCGATCCTCTTCTCCGCGTACCAGGAGATCGGCGAGCAGTCGCCGACCACCACACTGGGTCCCGTGTCGCTCTGACCGGTTCCCCGCACGGTGGGCCCCACCCGCCTTGCTACACTCGATCCGCGCACGCGCGCGGCCCACGCTCTCAACGCAAAGGACACGATCTGTGGCTACGACCAACGACCTGAAGAACGGCATGGTTCTCAACCTCGACGGACAGCTCTGGCAGGTCCAGGAGTTCCTCCATGTGAAGCCCGGCAAGGGCCCGGCGTTCGTGCGCACGAAGATCAAGAACGTGATGAGCGGCAAGACCATCGACAAGACGTTCAACGCGGGCACGAAGGTCGAGACCGCGAACGTCGACCGCCGCGACATGCAGTACCTGTACCACGACGGCACCGACTACGTCTTCATGGATTCGTCCGACTACGAGCAGGTCATGCTCTCGCCGCAGCTCGTGGGCGATGCGTCGAACTACATCCTCGAGAACCAGGAGCTCCAGGTCGCCTTCCACGACGGCACCCCGCTGTACGTCGAGCTCCCCGCGGCCGTCGAGATGACCATCACGCACACGGAGCCGGGTCTGCAGGGCGACCGCTCGTCCGGCGGCACCAAGCCCGCCACCGTGGAGACCGGGCTGGAGATCCAGGTCCCGCTGTTCCTCGACGAGGGCGTGAAGGTCCGCGTCGACACCCGCAACGGCGACTACCTGGGCCGCGTCAAGGAGTGAGCGCGCGCACCCGCGCCCGCCGTCGGGCGCTCGAACTGCTCTTCGAATCGGAGGCGCGCAGCATCGAGATCGGTGATCTCGTGCCGCTGCGCTCCAGCGATCCCGATTACCCCATGAAGGCGTACGCCGTGGAGATCGTCGAGGGCGTGGGCTCGCACCGCGACGAGATCGACGAGCTGATCCGCACCTTCGCGCGCGGCTGGACGCTCGAGCGGATGCCCGCGGTCGACCGTGCGATCCTCAGGCTCGCGTCGTGGGAGATCCTGCACAATGCGGACATCGACACACCCGTCGCGATCAGTGAGGCCCAGGCGCTCGCGCGGGACTTCTCCACCGAGGAATCGGCCGGCTACGTGTCCGGCGTCCTGTCCCGCATCGCCGGGCTAGACTCGTAGGGCGTCCACAGCGAATCCTTTAACGCCGTCCGGAGAGACGGGGAAGGAACACACATGAAGCAGCGAACCGTGCTCGATGGACCTGAGATCCATCGCGCGCTCACACGCATCGCGCACGAAGTGCTCGAAGCCAACAAGGGGCCGGAGGGCCTCGTGCTCCTGGGCATCCCGACACGGGGCGTGCCGCTGGCCGCACGCCTCGCAGAGGCGATCGCCCGTATCGAGCCGAGCGCGGACGCGTCCGCTCTCGCCGGGGCACTCGACATCACGATGCACCGCGATGATCTGCGATCGGGCCGCCTCCGGTCCGCAGAGCCCACACGCATCCCCGGCGGCACGATCGACGGACGGACGGTCGTCCTCGTCGACGACGTCCTGTTCTCCGGCCGCTCCGTCCGCGCTGCGCTCGACGCGGTCTCCGCGATCGGACGCCCGGAGGCGGTGCGGCTCGCCGTGCTCGTGGACCGCGGTCACCGGCGGCTGCCGATCCGCGCGGATCATGTCGGGAAGAACATCCCCAGTGCACTCGACGAACGGGTCGGCGTGCTCGTGCAGGAGATCGACGGTGCGGACGCCGTGACGATCACCGGCCCGGATCCGGACGGCGCAGCGGACGGATCCGCACAGGGGGAGTCACGATGAAGCACCTGCTCTCCACCGCCGACCTCTCGCGCACCGAGGCGATCGACCTGCTCGACACCGCTGAGGAGATGAGCCTCGTCTCCACCCAGGAGGTGAAGAAGCTGCCGGTGCTGCGCGGCCTCACGGTGGTCAACCTCTTCTTCGAGGATTCGACCCGGACCCGGATCTCCTTCGAGGCCGCTGCGAAGCGGCTGTCGGCCGACGTCATCACCTTCTCCGCGAAGGGCTCGTCCGTGTCCAAGGGCGAAAGCCTGCAGGACACGGCTCAGACGCTCTCCGCGATGGGCGCGGACGGCGTCGTCATCCGCCACAGCGGCTCCGGCGCCCCGCACAGGCTCGCCACCTCAGGATGGATCGACGCACCCGTCGTGAACGCGGGGGACGGGACGCACGAGCACCCCACGCAGGCGCTCCTGGACGCGTTCACGCTCCGCAGGGTGCTCGCCGGACTGCCGGCATCGGGCCCGGCGGACGGCGCCCGGGGACTGGGACTGGACGGTGCGGTCGTGGGCATCGTCGGAGACATCCTCCACTCGCGCGTCGCACGCTCCAACGTGCACCTGCTCACGACCCTGGGCGCGCGGGTCGTGCTCATCGCGCCTCCGACCCTGCTGCCCATCGGGGCGGACAGCTGGGACTGCGACATCGCCTACGACCTCGACGAGGCCATCGCAGAGCACTCCTTCGACGCGCTCATGATGCTGCGCGTGCAGCAGGAGCGCATGCAGCAGGCGTTCTTCCCCACCGCACGGGAGTACGCGCGCCGCTGGGGACTCACGGACCTCCGCGCCCGCGCGCTCCCGTCGCACTGCGCGATCATGCATCCGGGCCCCATGAACCGCGGGTTCGAGATCGGCGCGGCGGCCGCCGACTCCCCACGGGCGGTCGTGCTGGACCAGGTCGCGAACGGCGTGAGCGTGCGCATGAGCGTGCTCTACCGCCTCCTCACAGGACAGTCGGCCGCCACGGGCGGTCGGGAAGGACAGTCGTGAACTCCACACTCATCCGTGCAGCGCGGATGCCGGACGGCACCCGCGCCGACATCGCGATCGTCGACGGCGTCTTCGCCGACCCCGCCGATGCGGCGTCCCCCTCCACGGTGGTCGACGCCGACGGGCTGCTCGCGCTGCCCGGCCTCGTCGACATGCACACGCACCTGCGGGAGCCCGGGCGGGAGGACGCGGAGACCATCCTCACCGGTTCCCGCGCCGCGGCGGCGGGCGGCTACACCGCCGTGCATGCCATGGCCAACACCTCGCCCGTCGCAGACACGGCCGGGGTCGTCGAGCAGGTCCACCGGCTGGGCCGCGCCGCGGGCTTCACCCAGGTCGTCCCCGTCGGCGCGGTCACCGTCGGACTCGCAGGCTCGACGCTCGCCGAGCTCGGTGCCATGGCGGACTCCGAGGCCCGTGTGCGGATGTTCTCCGATGACGGGCACTGCGTCTGGGATCCCGTCGTCATGCGCCGGGCCCTGGAGTACGTGAAGGCGTTCGACGGGATCATCGCGCAGCACGCGCAGGAGCCGCGGCTCACGGAGGGCGCGCAGATGAACGAGGGGGCCGTCAGCGCGCAGCTCGGACTTCCTGGCTGGCCTGCGGTGGCGGAGGAATCCATCATCGCCCGCGACGTCCTGCTCGCGGAGCACGTGGGCTCGCGCCTGCACGTCTGCCACGTCTCGACCGCCGGCAGCGTCGAACTCATCCGCTGGGCGAAGGCCCGCGGCATCCGGGTCACGGCGGAGGTGACGCCGCACCACCTGCTCCTCACGGATGAGGAGGTGCGCAGCTACGACCCCGTCTTCAAGGTGAATCCTCCGCTGCGCACGGATGAGGACGTCCGCGCACTGCGCGCCGCACTGGCGGACGGCACGATCGACGTGGTCGGCACCGACCACGCACCGCACCCGGCAGAGCACAAGTGCGTGGAATGGACCGCCGCGGCCATGGGGATGGTGGGGATGGAGACCGCGCTGCCCGTCGTCGCCCACGCGATGGCGGACCATGACTTCTCCGCAGCCGACCTCGCCCGCGTCATGAGTGCCCGCCCGGCGCAGATCGCAGGTCTCGCGCACCACGGCTCGCTGGAGATCGGCACCGGAGCCAACCTGGTCCTCGTCGACCCCGACGCGGCGCACACCGTGGATCCGGACGCGCACGCGACGATGGGGCGGAACAACCCGTTCCGGGGGCGGACCCTGGGCACGCGCATCGTGGACACCTTCCTCTTCGGCCGGCGCGTCTACGCGTCCGGGGCCCTCGGCACACCTCTCGAGTTCGCGGAAGCAGGGCCATGGAACGACTGATCCCAGCGGCCGCACTCCTGCTCGTCGTCATCGTCGTCTTCCTCCTCATGCGACGGGGCTGGAAGCAGAGGACCGCCTCGCAGGCGGGCGTGCCCGTGCCCGCGCGTCCGCTCGAGGGGACCCCCGTCATCCACGGACCGGTCGACGGCATGTACGTCGCGACCACCGCGGCCGGGGACCCGTACGATCGCATCGCGGTCCACGGTCTGGGCCTGCGCACCGCCGCAGACGTCGTCGTGACCGATGCGGGCATCGTCATCGACCGTGCCGGGACCGGCGACTTCCTGATCCCCTGGGCCGACGTCACCGGCGTCCGCAGCTCGCAGGGGATGATCGGCAAGTTCGTCGAGCCGGACGGCCTCGTGGTCATCGGCTGGACGCTGGGCGGCATAGCCCTCGAATCCGGCTTCCGCACCCGGGCCGCCGCCACCCGCACGCCACTCATCACTTCCATCCGCCGCCAGATCGAGGAGGACTGACATGTCCCTGCTCTCACGTCCACCCGCGGTCCTCGTCCTCGAGGACGGCCGCACCTTCCGGGGCCGCGCATACGGCGCGTCGGGCCGAACCGTCGGCGAAGCGGTCTTCGCCACCGGCATGACCGGCTACCAGGAGACGCTCACCGACCCGTCCTACTACGGACAGATCGTCGTCCAGACCTCTCCCCACATCGGGAACACCGGAGTCAACGACGAGGACGACGAGTCGAACGGCTACTGGGTGAGCGGATACGTCGTCCGCGAGGCCTCCCGACGCGTGTCGAACTGGCGCGCGACGGAGAGCCTGGAGGACCGGCTGCGCCGCCGCGGCATCGTCGGCATCAGCGGTGTCGACACCCGTGCCCTCACACGCCACCTGCGCGATCGGGGAGCGATGCGCGCAGGTATCTTCTCCGGTGACGAGCTCCAGCTGGACGCAGCGGCGCAGCTGGTCGCGGTGCGTGACACGCCGCCCATGGCCGGATCGCGCCTCGTCGACCGGGTCACGACCGCCCAGGCGTACACCGTGCCGGCAGTGGGGGAGAAGCGGCTGACCGTCGTCGCCTACGACCTCGGCATCAAGTCGGCGACGCCCGAGCTGCTCGCAGCACGGGGCATCGAGGTGCGGGTCGTGCCCGCCTCCACCCCGTTCGAGGACGTCGAGGCGATGGATCCCGACGGCGTGTTCTTCTCCAACGGACCCGGCGACCCCGCAGCCTCCGATCACGAGGTCGACGTCATCCGCCAAGTGCTCGGCGCGGGGATCCCGTTCTTCGGCATCTGCTTCGGCAATCAGCTGCTGGGCCGAGCACTGGGCTTCGGGACGTTCAAGCTCGCCTTCGGCCACCGGGGTGCGAACCAGCCGGTGCTGGACGTCGCCACGGGGAAGGTCGAGATCACGTGCCAGAACCACGGGTTCGCGGTCGACGCTCCCATCGGCGATCCGGTCACCGCGCCGCAGGAGTCCTTCGGCCGCGTCCAGGTCAGTCACATCGCACTCAACGACCGTGTCGTCGAGGGCCTGCAATGCCTCGACATCCCGGCGTTCTCCGTCCAGTTCCACCCCGAATCCGCCGCCGGTCCCCATGATTCGCAGGGTCTGTTCGACCGCTTCGCGGACATGATGACCGGCCGCCGGACCGCTACCCGCGCCTGAGACGCACAAGGAGACCCGAGAAGTGCCCATCAGAGACGACCTCACATCAGTACTCGTCATCGGCTCAGGACCCATCGTCATCGGTCAGGCCTGCGAGTTCGACTACTCCGGGACGCAGGCCTGCCGCGTCCTCCGCGACGAGGGACTCCGCGTCATCCTCGTGAATTCCAACCCCGCGACGATCATGACCGATCCGGAGATCGCCGACGCCACCTACGTCGAGCCGATCGATCCCGACGTCATCGAGTCGATCATCGTGAAGGAGAGGCCCGACGCCCTCCTGCCGACCCTGGGCGGGCAGACCGCGCTCAACGCCGCGATCGCACTCCACGACTCGGGTGTCCTCGAGAAGTACGGCGTCGAGCTCATCGGCGCCGACGTCGAGGCGATCCAGCGCGGTGAGGACCGCCAGAAGTTCAAGGACGTCGTCGAATCCGTCGGCGGCGAGTCCGCGCGCTCGCTGATCTGCACGTCCATGGACGAGGTCATCGCGGGTGCGGAGGTCCTCGGCTATCCGCTCGTGGTCCGCCCGTCCTTCACGATGGGCGGACTGGGATCGGGCCTCGCCCACGACGAGGAGGACCTCCGGCGGATCGCGGGCGACGGACTGCACGACTCCATCACCAACGAGGTGCTGCTCGAGGAGAGCATCCTCGGCTGGAAGGAGTACGAGCTCGAGCTCATGCGCGACCGCAACGACAATGTGGTGGTCATCTGCTCGATCGAGAACGTCGACCCGGTCGGGGTGCACACCGGCGACTCGATCACCGTGGCCCCGTCGCTGACCCTCACGGACCGCGAGTACCAGCGGATGCGGGACATCGGCATCGCCGTCATCCGCGAGGTCGGAGTCGAGACCGGCGGCTGCAACATCCAGTACGCGGTCGACCCCGCCACAGGTCGGATCATCGTCATCGAGATGAATCCGCGCGTCTCCCGGTCGTCCGCCCTGGCCTCCAAGGCGACCGGCTTCCCGATCGCGAAGATCGCCGCGAAGCTCGCCGTGGGGTACACGCTGGACGAGATCCCCAACGACATCACCGAAGTGACTCCGGCCTCGTTCGAACCGGCACTCGACTACGTAGTCGTGAAGATCCCGCGCTTCGCGTTCGAGAAGTTCCCCGCAGCGGATCCCACCCTGACGACGACCATGAAGAGCGTCGGCGAGGTCATGGCACTGGGCCGCACCTTCGGACAGGCGCTGCTCAAGGCCATGCGGTCGCTCGAGCAGTCCGATGCGGAGTTCGACTTCTCGTCCCGCGTCGACCTGTCCGATGCGCAGGTGCGCGACGACCTCACGGCGAAGCTCGCCCACCCCACGGCGGACCGCATCCACTCCGTGCGCCTCGCCCTGGCCTCGGGGATGTCCATCGACGACGTGTTCGCGGCCAGCTGGATCGACCCGTGGTACCTCGACCAGATCCTCCAGCTCCAGGAGGTCGCCGACGAGGTCGCCGGCGCGGACGCGCTCACCCAGGAGCTCCTGGTGCTGGCCAAGGAGACCGGATTCTCCGATCACCAGATCGCCGTGCTGCGCTCCCTGGACGAGACGGTCGTCCGCGGCGTGCGCCACGCCCTGGCCGTGCGCCCGGTCTACAAGACGGTCGATACGTGCGCCGGTGAGTTCGAGGCCCGCACCCCGTACCACTACTCGACGTACGAGGAGGAGTCCGAGGTGCTGCCCCGCGAGCGCGAGGCGGTCATCATCCTGGGCTCCGGACCCAACCGGATCGGCCAGGGGATCGAGTTCGACTACTCGTGCGTCCACGCGACGATGGCCCTGGGCGAGGCCGGCTATGAGACGGTCATGGTCAACTGCAACCCGGAGACCGTCTCGACGGACTACGACACGGCCGACCGCCTGTACTTCGAGCCCCTCACGTTCGAGGACGTCATGGAGGTCTACGCCGCGGAATCCGCCGCGGGCCCCGTTGCAGGAGTGGTGTGCACCCTGGGCGGACAGACGCCGCTGGGACTGGCCGCCGATCTCAAGGCCGCGGGCGTGCCGGTGCTCGGCACGCAGCCCGAGGCCATCGATCTGGCCGAGGACCGCGGAGAGTTCGGACAGGTGCTCGCCGCTGCGGGCCTGCAGGCACCGCAGCACGGCACGGCCACGACGTACGCCGAGGCGGTGGAGATCGCGGACCGCATCGGATACCCCGTGCTGGTGCGCCCCTCCTACGTGCTCGGCGGCCGGGGCATGCAGATCGTCTACGACGCGGAGCAGCTCCTCGGCTACATGGAGACCGCGACGGAGGTGTCGACCGACAGGCCGGTGCTCGTCGACCGCTTCCTCGAGGACGCCATCGAGATCGACGTCGACGCGCTGTACGACGGCCATGAGGTCTTCATCGGCGGCATCATGGAGCACATCGAGGAGGCTGGGATCCACTCCGGCGACTCCGCGTGCGTCCTGCCTCCGCTGACCCTGGGCGAGGCGGTGCTCGAGCGCGTCCGCACGGCGACGGCCGGAATCGCCGAGGGCACCGGTGTGCGCGGCCTGCTGAACATCCAGTTCGCACTCGCGGCGGACGTGCTCTACGTGATCGAGGCGAACCCGCGCGCGTCGCGGACAGTGCCCTTCATCTCGAAGGGGACCGGCACGCAGCTCGCGAAGGCCGCAGCGCTCGTCGCGGTCGGCCGGACGATCGCCGACATGCGCGGAGGCCTGCTGCCGTCCGAGGGCGATGGCTCGCGCCTGCCCCTGGACCACCCCATCGCCGTCAAGGAGGCGGTCCTCCCGTTCCGCCGGTTCCGCACGGTCGACGGACGGTCGATCGATTCGATCCTCGGTCCGGAGATGCGCTCGACGGGAGAGGTCATGGGAGTCGACCGGGACTTCCCGCGCGCGTTCGCCAAGGCGATGCTCGGCGCATCCACCGCGCTGCCCACGTCGGGCACGGTGTTCGTGTCAGTCGCGGATCGGGACAAGCGCGCGCTGATCCTGCCGGTGAAGCTGCTCACGGACATGGGCTTCACGATCGTCGCGACGTCGGGCACCGCTGCGGTCCTGGCACGGTACGGCATCGCGGCGGAGACCGTCCGCAAGCACTTCGAGACCGCGGGCGACGAGAAGTCGGCGCTCGATCGGATCGTGGAGCGCGAGTTCGACCTCGTGGTCAACGTGCCGGGCGGGCGGCAGGAGCGTGCGGACGGCTACGAGATCCGCGCTGCGGCCACCGTGTCGAACACCCCGCTCCTCACGACGGCCGACGAGCTGTCCGCGGCGGTGTCCGCGATCGAATCGCTCCAGTCGGAGACGATGGACGTCCGCTCCCTGCAGGACTGGGCGTGACATCGGCTCCTGAGCGGCTGCGCGCCGCTCTCGCCGCGAGCCCGCTCTGCGTGGGGATCGACCCCCACGCGGGCGAGCTCGCGGCGTGGGGCCTCGAGGACACGGCCGCGGGTGCCCGCGTGTTCGCCGACCGGATCCTCACCGCGGTCGCCGACTCCCCGGCTCGGATCGTGAAGCCGCAGGTCGCCCTCTTCGAGCGGTTCGGCTCTGCGGGCATCGCAGTCCTCGAAGAGATCCTGGCCGCGGCGAGGAGCGCCGGACTGTTCTCCATCGCGGATGCGAAGCGCGGAGACATCGGCTCGACGATGTCCGGGTACGCCGCCGCGTGGGTGCGGCAGGCCTCGCCGCTGCGGGCGGACGCTGTGACCGTCTCGCCCTACCTGGGCTTCGGCTCGCTCACCCCGGTGCTCGACCTGCTCGAGGCCGAGGACGCGATCGCGTTCGTCCTGGCGCTGACGTCGAACCCGTCCGGTCCGGACGTCCAGCACGCCCGCGGCGCGGACGGAGAGTCCGTGGGCGGCGCGATCCTGCGGCACGCGGCGGAGGCATCGGCGACACGCCCGGGGCGCATCGGAGCCGTCGTCGGCGCGACGATCGGCTCTGCCGCGGCAGACCTCGGCATCGACCTCGGCTCCTTCCCGGGACCCATCCTCACCCCCGGGTACGGCGCGCAGGGGGCAGGGACCGCGGACCTGCTCGAGCTGTTCGGCCCGCACGCCCGCGGTCACCGCCTCCTGGTGAACGCGTCACGCGGCGTGAGCTCCGCCGGGCCGTCGCCCGAGGCCCTGACCGGGAGGATCGCAGAACTCACAGGTGAACTCCTGGGCGGCCTCGGCGTAGACTGAGCCGACGAGAGCTTCCAGGTGGGAGCTCACCGGACCCCCGGACGAGGAGACACTGCCGTGGCACTTCCGCAGCTGACCCCGCAGGAGAGGGAAGCCGCCCTCGACAAGGCGTTCGCAGCCAGACAGGCGCGCGCTGAAGTCAAGGCGGCCCTGAAGAACGGTGAGACGACGCTCGCCGCAGTGCTCGAGAGAGCCGCGGCAGACGAATCGCTCCGCAAGATGAAGGTCCACGACCTCCTGCGCTCCCTTCCGGGCGTGGGCGACCGTCGTGCCACAGCACTCATGGAGGAGTTCGGCATCGCAGCCTCACGTCGCATCAAGGGGCTGGGTGTGCACCAGCGCGCCGCTCTGCTGGACCGCTTCGCCGGATGAGCCGCCTCACCGTCCTCGCGGGTCCGACCGCCGTCGGCAAGGGCACAGTGAGTGCGCGCATCCGCGAGGCGTTCCCGGACGTCTGGTTCTCCGTGTCGGCGACGACGCGCGCTCCGCGCCCGGGGGAGGTGGACGGCGTGCACTACCGGTTCCTCAGCGACGAGCAGTTCGACCGGATGATCGCGGACGGAGAGCTGCTCGAGTATGCGGTCGTCCACGGGCGCAACCGCTACGGCACGCCGCGCGGTCCCGTCGACGAGCAGATCGCGGCCGGGGGATCGCCGCTCCTCGAGATCGACCTCCAGGGTGCTCGGCAGGTGCGCGAGGCGATGCCCGATGCGCTGTTCGTGTTCCTCGCTCCGCCCAGCTGGGACGAGCTGGTGCGCCGCCTCGTCGGTCGGGGCACGGAATCGGGTGAGGAGCAGGAGCGCAGGCTCGCGACCGCGAAGAGGGAACTCGCCGCCGAATCGGAGTTCGACGTCACCATCGTCAACCACGATGTGCACGCCGCAGCGGCGGAGCTAGTAGACTTGATGGGAGTCTCCCGACCCGCCTAGGGTCGGCACACCCATTCACCGCACGGCCCGATGGTCGTGCGCGCATCCGAACCAGAGGGAGAATCTGTGGCACACACACCCGAGGGAATCACGTTCCCGCCGATCGACGACCTGCTCGCCGTGACGGATTCGAAGTATGAGCTCGTCGTCCAGAGCTCGCGCCGTGCCCGCCAGATCAATTCGTACTACGCACAGCTGCAGGAGGGCCTGCTCGAGAACGTGGGGCCGCTCGTCACGCCTGAGGCGAACGAGAAGTCGCTGTCGATCGCGCTGCGCGAGATCCACGAGGGCAAGCTCATCATGCGTGAGCCCACGGAGGCCGACTTCGCTCCGGTGACGGACATCGAGTACCCGCACAACTTCGCCTACGACGAGGCATTCGGCGCAGACGCGTTCACCTCGCCGATCTCCGAGGAGCCCGCACCGGAGGCCGGCACCGAATGAGGATCGTCCTCGGTGTGACCGGGGGCATCGCGGCCTACAAGGCCGCACACGTGCTCCGGGGCCTGCGCGAGCGCGGCCACGCCGTGCGCGTCGTGCCGACGGAGGCCGCGCTGAGATTCGTGGGCGCTCCCACCTGGGAGGCGCTCAGCGGCGAACCCGTCTCCACGACCGTGTTCGAGGGCGTGGAGAACGTGGAGCACGTGCGCATCGGGCACGAGGCGGACCTGGTCGTCGTAGCACCGGCGACTGCGGACCTGCTGGCCCGCGCCCGTGCCGGCATGGCCGACGACCTCCTCACCGCCACCCTCCTCACAGCCACGTGCCCCGTGGTCGTCGCGCCCGCGATGCACACCGAGATGTGGTTCAACGCCGCGACGGTCGACAACGTCGCGACGCTGCGCGCCCGCGGCTGGACCGTCATCGAGCCGGCGTCCGGCCGCCTCACGGGTGCGGACACGGGCCCCGGTCGCCTGCCGGAGCCCGACGACATCATCCAGGCGGCGCTCGCGGCGACCGGTCGTTCGGCAGCACCCGACTCAGCCGACGCCTCCACGGTCACTCCAGTTGCTCCCGCCGATGACTCCCGGGCAGACGAGTCCCGGGCAGACGGCGCACTGTCCGGCGCCTCGGTCATCGTGAGCGCAGGCGGAACGCGCGAACCCCTGGACCCCGTGCGCTTCCTGGGCAACCGCTCCTCCGGGAAGCAGGGGGCGGCTCTGGCGGCCGCAGCCGCGACTGCGGGCGCCCGCGTCACCCTCATCGCCGCGAACGTCGACTCCGATGTGCTCGCCTCGCTCCCCGCCGGCGTCGACATCGAGCATGTGAGCACCACGGCCGAACTCGAGGCGGCGTGCACGGCCCACGCGTCGAGTGCCGATGTGATCGTCATGGCCGCGGCCGTGTCCGACTACCGGCCCGCCGCCGCAGCCCAGCACAAGATGAAGAAGACCGGCGACGACCTCACGATCGCGCTGGTCGAGAATCCCGACATCCTCCGCGGGCTCGTCGAGCTCCGCGATGCGGGACGCACACGCACGGGCCAGCTGCTCGTCGGCTTCGCGGCGGAGACCGGTTCGCATGACACCTCCGCGGAGTCGCTCGCCCAGGCGAAGCTGCTCCGGAAGGGCTGCGACCTCCTTGTCTTCAACGACGTCTCGGGCGACCGCGCGTTCGGCCACGACGACAACGCCGTGGTCGTCTACCGCGCAGGTGCCGACGGTGCGGAGGAAGTGGCACGCAGCGAGGGCTCCAAGGCCCACGTGTCGAACGATGTCATCGCCGCAGTCGCGGCCGAACGCAGTCGATAGGATCAACAGGTGACTTCTCCTCAACTCCGCCACTTCACGTCCGAATCCGTCACCGAGGGCCATCCCGACAAGATCTGCGACCAGATCAGCGATGCGGTCCTCGACGAGCTCCTCCGGCAGGACCCGACCTCGAAGGTCGCCGTGGAGACGCTCGTGACGACGGGACTCGTCCACGTCGCGGGGGAGGTGACCTCATCCGCGTACGCGGATGTGGCGAACATCGTGCGGGACACGATCACCGGCATCGGCTACGACTCCTCCGACAAGGGCTTCGACGGCCACAGCTGCGGGGTCTCCGTGTCGATCGGCGCGCAGTCGTCGGACATCAGCGCAGGGATCACCACCTCGTTCGAGCGCCGGTCGGGTGCGTCCGACGACACCGACCACGGCACGTCCCTGGGCGCCGGCGACCAGGGCCTCATGTTCGGATACGCGGATGACTCCACCGACGTGCTGATGCCGCTGCCCATCCACCTCGCGCACCGCCTCTCGGAGCAGCTCGCCCAGGTCCGCAAGCAGGGTGTGCTGCCCCATCTGCGCCCCGACGGCAAGACACAGGTCACGATCGGCTACGACGGCGAATCGGCGGTGTCCCTGGAAGCCGTGGTGGTCTCCACCCAGCACTCGCGCGACTACACGCACGCCCAGCTGAGTGCGGACATGCACGAAGCGGTTATCGAGCCCGTGCTCGCCGACTTCTCGCTCGACAGCTCCGGGACGGAGTACTTCATCAACCCGGCCGGCGACTTCGTGATCGGCGGCCCGATGGGGGACGCGGGGCTCACGGGACGCAAGATCATCGTCGACACGTACGGCGGGTTCGCCCGTCACGGCGGCGGCGCGTTCTCCGGCAAGGACCCGTCGAAGGTCGACCGCTCCGCTGCGTACGCGATGCGCTGGGTGGCGAAGAACGTCGTCGCCGCAGGCCTCGCGAAGCGCGCAGAGGTCCAGGTCGCCTACGCGATCGGCCGCAGCGAACCGGTGGGCCTCTACGTGGAGACCTTCGGCACGGAGCAGGCGGATCCGGTGAAGATCGCGTCCGCGATCCGCGAGGTGTTCCCGCTGCGCCCCGCAGAGATCATCCGTGAACTGGATCTCATCCGTCCCATCTACTCGCAGACTGCGACGTACGGGCACTTCGGCCGCACGGGCGACGCGTTCACGTGGGAGCGCACCGACAAGGCGGAGGCCCTCGCGGCGCTCGTCGGCTGATGGACTCCCAGCCGTCGCTCCTGGGCGACGGAGAGCTCGCGGCGAGCGGCACGGGCATCAGGCTGCGAGGCGGTCTGACTCCCGCTGCGGCGCAGCCCGTCGCCCGCGTCATGCTCGAGACCGCGGTCCCGCACCTCGCACGCACCTTCGACTACGGCGTGACCCAGACGCAGGACGCCGAGGCGGTCCCCGGTGTCCGTGTCCGCGTGCGGTTCTCGGGCCGTCTCGTCTCCGGATTCCTCCTGTCCCGTGCGGAGGACACGGACGTGGCGGGGGAGATCGCACCGCTCGAGCGCGTGGTCTCACCGCTGCCGGTCGCCGACGAGCGGCTCATGCCGCTGGTCCGCGAGGTGGCCGACCGCTGGGCGGGAACCGTCCCGGACGTCCTGCGGCTCGCGGTGCCGCCCCGCCATGCTGCGGGCGAGCGCTCGGCCCTCACAGCAGTGACCCGGCATCATGCGGAGGCTCCTCCCGTGCCGGGACCCGACGAGTTTCCCGCACCGTCCGGTGCGCCCGCGTCGTATGAGGCCTTCCTCGCGGCGCTCACGGAGTGGCTGAGCCCGGCAGACGACGGCGAGGACGGCCCTCGCGCCGCGTACGCACTGACGCCCGGGGGAGAACCGGGCACCGGGTGGATCAGCGCGGGCCTGCGGGCGGCGGCGATCACGATCGCGGCCGGCCGGTCGGTCCTCTGGCTGGTGCCGGACCACCGCGAGCTCAGCGCGCTCACCGCGCGGCTCGGCCCGCTGGCCCCGCACACCGTGCGGCTGTCGGCGGATCAGGGTCCGCAGGCTCGCTGGTCCGCGTGGGTCCGCGCCCACGGCGGTGCGGCCCGGTTGGTGATCGGCACGCGGGCCGCCGCGTTCGCACCGCTTGACGACCTGGGGCTCGTGCTCCTCATGGACGACGGCAGCGACCACTTCGCCGAGCAGCGGGCGCCCTACCCCCATGCCCGCGAGGTCTGCCTCGTCCGAGTCCGGCAGACGGGCGCGGCCCTTCTCCTGCTCGACCACGCGCGCACCGTGGAAGTGCAGCGGCTGGTCGAGACCGGCTGGGTCGGATCGATCGACATGGCCCGCGAGGACCGCAGGGCCACGGCCCCGCTCGTCCTGCTGCCCCACGCGAACGGCGCCTACGAGCGCATGCCCCCGGAGGCGTTCGAGGTGCTGCGCGGCGCACTCGGCCGCAGCCGGCGCGAGACCGCGCACGGTCCCGTGCTGGTCCAGGTGCCGCGCGCCGGATACCTCCCCGTCGTCGCATGCGCACGGTGCGGTGACCTCCTGGACTGCCCGCGCTGCGGTCGGAGGCTGTCCGCGGCGGGGGCCGCAGGACCCTTCGCGTGCGCGGGCTGCGGACTGCGTGAGGAGCGGTGCCCGTGCCAGCGGTGCGGTGCGACCCGTGTCCGCGCGGTCGTCCGCGGTCTCGAGCGCACCGTCGAGGAACTGCAGCGCGCATTCGCCGAGGTGCCTGTCATCCGCTCCGGCGGCGAGGACATCGTGGGGTCGGTCGGCCCGGAGCAGGCCATCGTCGTCGCGACGACGGGGGCGGAGCCCTATGCGGAGGGAGGCTACGCGGCGGCCGTGCTGCTCGATTCGCTCTGGCCGGGACCCGGCCTCGACGGAGTGGGGAAGGCGATCGCCCGCCGGCTGAGGGCCCTCGCACTGGTCCGCGCATCCGCTGACGGCGGCCGCGCTCTGGTGCTCGATGACACGGACGTCGTCGTCCGGGTGCTCCAGACCTTCGACCCGGTCCGCTTCGCGCACGGCGAGCTCACGGACCGGCGGGCCACGCGACTGCCGCCCGTCGTGCGCACTCTGCGTCTCAGCGGTGCGCGCCGCGACGTCCTGGACGTGCTCGGCCGCCTGACCGCCGAGCTCGGAGAGGGCTTCCTCACGCCGCTCTTCGGTAACGACGGCGAGGACGACGTGCACACGCGGCTCCTGGCCTTCGAACTGACCGACTCGACCGCGGTCTCCGCAGCGCTGCGGGCGATCGCCGCGCACCGGTCCGCGTCGGGAGCGGCAGTGGTCAGGCACGTGTTGGACCCGCTCAGCGCGCTCTGAGGCCGCCGCGGCCCTAGACTGTCGGGCGTGAGAATCGTCTTCGCCGGCACCCCGCCCGCCGCAGTCCCGTCCTTGGAGGCCCTGCACGCCGATCACGACATCGTGAGCGTGCTGACACGGCCGGACGCCCCCGTCGGGCGCAAACGCGTCCTGACGCCCAGCCCCGTCAAGCGCCGCGCCCTGGAGCTGGGACTGCCGGTCCTGGAGGCGGCCCGCCTGCGCGGAGACGTGCTGGGACAGCTCGAAGCGCTCGACGCGGACGCGGTCGCAGTCGTCGCGTTCGGTGCGATCGCGGGCCCCCGCGCCCTGGCGACGTCGCGGCTGGGATGGTTCAACCTGCACTTCTCGCTGCTGCCCGAGTACCGCGGTGCGGCCCCCGTGCAGCGCGCGCTCATGGACGGGCGAACGCACTCCGGGCTCACCGTCTTCCGGATCGATGAGGGGATGGACACCGGGCCCGTGCTGCTGCAGCGCACGCTCGACCTGCCTGCCGCCGATGCCGGCGCGGTGCTCGCCTCCTACGCTCGCGAGGGCGCCGGGCTGCTCGCCGAGGCGTTCTCGCTGCTGGCCTCGGGTGACTGCGCACTGACCGACCAGGTCGGCGAGCCGAGCCACGCGGCGAAGATCGACCCGGAGGAGGCGCGCCTCGACCTCACCCGCCCCGCCGCCGAGGTCCTGGCCCGGTTCCGGGGCGTGTCTCCGTCCCCGGGCGCCTGGGCGACCATCGGGGGCCAGCGGACGAAGCTCGCGGGGCTGTCCGAGGCCGGGCCCGACGACGCAGTGCCCGGGCCGGGTCGTATCGCGGCGGTCCACGACGGGGTGGTCCTGGGAACGGGGGACGGCGCCGTGCGGGTCGCCGGCATCCAGCCCTTCGGCAAGCCGATGATGGACGCCGCGGACTTCCTGCGCGGCCGGCCGGACGCGGCGTTCGACATCCTCGACGACGATGAGCAGAGCGGAGAGAACGATGAGTGAGCGCAGGGGCGGGAGGCAGGGCGGGCCCGACCGACACGGCAGCAGCGACCGGCAGGGCAGGAGCCCGCGGCAGGGCAGGAATCCGCAGCAGCGGGGATCCGGGGGAGGGCCTCGGGCGCGGGATGCCGTGCGGCAGTCCGCCCGGGACGTGGCCCTGAGCGTGCTGACGGAGGTCGATGAGGCGGACGCGTACGCGAACCTCCTGCTGCCCGCGCGCCTGCGGGACGCGGGGCTGGACGCGCGGGATGCGTCGCTGGCGACCGAACTGACCTACGGGACCCTGCGCGGCCTCGGCCTCTACGACGCGGTCGCGGAAGCGGCTGCGGACCGGCATCCGGCGGATCTGGACCCGCGCACCGCCTCGGCCGTGCGCATGGGCGTCCACCAGCTGCTGAACATGCGGGTGGCCGACCACGCGGCGGTCTCCGAGACCGTGGAGGCCCTGCGCAGGGCGGGCGGCGGACGCTCCAGCGGTCTGGTCAACGCCGTGCTGCGGAGGGTCTCCGCGCACGACGCGGACACCTGGATCGAGGAGCTCACCGCAGGCCGCGGAGCGGACGAGGCGCTCGCGCTGCGGACCTCGCACCCCGCGTGGATCGTGCGCGCCCTGCGGATGGCGCTGCGCGGCCACGGACGCGGGGGAGACGGGCTGGAGGCGGCACTGCGGGACGTGCTCGATGCGGACAACGCTCCGGCGAAGGTCAGCCTCGCCGCGCTGCCCGGGCTCGCGGACCGGGACGACCTCGCCGCTGCCGAGGACGCGCAGCTGACGCCAGCGGACCTCTCGCCGATCGGACTGGTGCTCGAGACCGGCGACCCGCGGGACGTCCCCGGCGTCGCGGACGCGCACGTGCGGGTCCAGGACCAGGGCTCGCAGCTCGTCGCGCTCGCGCTCACAGCGGCGGACACCGCTGCGAATCCGAGCTGGCTCGACCTCTGCGCGGGACCGGGCGGCAAGACCGCGGTGCTGGGTGCCGTCGCGGCAGGACGGAACGGCCGCGTGCATGCGGTCGATTCCTCCGAGCATCGGACGCGGCTCGTACGCGAGTCCACCGCCGGCAGCCCCGGCACCGTGGAGGCGGTCCACGCGGACGGCAGGACGGTCGGCCGCGACCAGGCGGGGATGTTCTCCGGCGTGCTGGTCGACGTGCCCTGCACGGGCCTCGGCGCCCTGCGCCGTCGCCCGGAGGCCCGGTGGCGCAGACGACCCGACGACGTGGCCGCCCTGGCACCCCTCCAGACGGAGCTGCTTCACTCCGCCATCGCGGCGGCGCGGCCGGGCGGGATCATCGCGTACTCGACCTGCTCACCGCACTGGGCGGAGACCGCCGGCATCGTCGACGACGTGCTCCCAGGCGGCGAGGTGGAGCTGCTCGATGCACCGGCGGTGCTGGCGGAGCTCACCGGTCGCCCTGCGGAGACCTTCGCATCGGCGGCGCGCGGCGACGGGCGCTTCGCCCAGCTGTGGCCCGATGTCCACGGCACGGATGCCATGTTCCTGGCCCTGCTGGTGCGGCGCTAAGGTGGGCGCGTGGGCATACACATCAATCCGAGCATCCTCTCCGCCGACTTCGCCGACCTGGCCGGTGAACTGAGCCGCATCAGCAGTGCGGACATGGCGCACGTCGACGTCATGGACAACCACTTCGTGCCGAACCTCACGTTCGGCCCCCCGGTCGTCGAGCGCATCCGGGCCGTGTCGCCGATACCGATCGACGCGCACCTCATGATCGAGGACCCGGACACCTGGGCCCCCGTGTACGCGGAGATCGGGTGCGAGTCCGTGACCTTCCACGCCGAGGCCGCCGCCGCACCCGTGCGACTGGCCCGCGAACTGCGCCGGCTGGGCGCGCGCGCCAGCATCGCCGTGCGGCCCGGGACCCCGATCGAGCCGCTCATCGACCTCCTCCCCGAATTCGACCAGGTGCTCGTCATGACCGTCGAGCCCGGATTCGGCGGTCAGAAGTTCCTCGACGTCTGCCTGCCGAAGATCCGCCGGATGCGGAAGGCGATCAGCGCAGCCGGGCTGGACATCAAGCTGCAGGTCGACGGCGGCGTGTCCGCCTCGACGGTCGAGCGGGTCGTCGAGGCGGGGGCGAACGTGCTCGTCGCAGGCTCCGCCGTCTACGGCGCGGACGACGCGGACGCGGCGATTCGCTCACTGCGGACCGCGGCCGAAGCGGCCCGGCGGGACTGACGCGTGGGCTTCCTCGACCTCCTCAACACGCCGGTCTTCACGCTCGCGGGCGTCCCGGTCCCGTGGTCGGACCTCATCGGCAACATCTGCGCGATCGCGACGGTGTTCCTCGCGCTGCGCCGGTCGATCCTGTCCTGGCCCGTCCAGATCGTCGGGTCGATCCTCCTGCTGAGCGCGAGCATCGGCGCGGGCCTGGGCGGCAACGCGTCCCGCCAGGTCGTCATCATCGCCGCTGCGATCTGGGGCTGGACCCGCTGGCGGCAGGCGAAGCAGGAGTCCGGCGAGATCAAGGTCCGCTGGGGCACGTGGAAGGAGCGCATCGCGCTGCTCGGATTCCTCGCCGTCGGCACGGCCGTCTTCGGGACGGTGCTCGCGTGGGGCGGCTGGTCGTGGAACCCGTACCCCGACGCCTACATCTTCGTGGGATCGCTTGCGGCGATGGCCGCACAGGGCCGCGCGATCGTGGAGTTCTGGTTCGTGTGGCTGCTCGTCGACCTGGTCGGCATCCCGCTCGCGATCATGGGCGGACTGGTCTTCTCCGGGGCCGTCTATTTCGTCTTCCTCATCATGGTCGTCGTGGGCATCATCGACTGGAGCAGGCGCTCGCGGCAGCGGATCGCCTCACCCACCGACTTCTCGCCCGACGTCTCACGTCCGGACCCCGTATGACCGCGGGAACGGGACTGGACTACCCTGAACCTGTGAAGGACTTCGAGACCCTGTTCGCGGAACTGACCCAGAAGGCACAGACACGTCCGGCCGGTTCGTCCACCGTGGCGGAACTGGACGCGGGCATCCATCAGATCGGGAAGAAGATCGTGGAGGAGGCGGCCGAGGTGTGGATGGCCGCCGAATACCAGAGCGATGACGAACTCGCAGAGGAGATCTCGCAGGCGATCTACCACCTGCAGGTCATGATGATCGCCCGTGGACTCGCGCCGAGCGACGTCTACCGACATCTCTGAGCGGTCGCTACGCACCCACCCATCGCCGGTCATCCCACTCCCAGGAGCCCCATACCCATGCTTCGCATCGCGGTGCCCAACAAGGGCACGCTCTCCGAATCCGCCACCACCATGCTGCGCGAGGCGGGCTACCAGCTGCGCACGAACTCGAAGACGCTGGTCAGCCGCGACGACACGAACGGCATCGAGTTCTTCTACCTGCGTCCCCGCGACATCGCCGTGTACATCGGTGAGGGGATCCTGGACCTCGGTGTGACGGGGCGCGACCTCCTCCTCGAGTCGGAGGCCGGGGCGCTCGAGATCCTGCCGCTGGGATTCGGCCGCTCGCGGTTCCACTACGCGAGTACTGCCGGGACGTTCACGGATGTCGCGGACCTCGCCGGTCGCCGCATCGCCACGAGCTACCCCGTCCTCGTGGGGAAGGACCTCGAGGCACGCGGGATCGACGCACGGACCGTCAGCCTGGACGGCGCCGTCGAGGTGTCGATCGAGCTGGGCGTGGCTGACGCCATCGCAGACGTCGTCGAGACGGGCACCACGCTGCGCCAGGCCGGCCTCGAGACGTTCGGGGAGCCCCTCATGCGCTCCGAGGGGGTCCTCGTCGCACCGCAGGACCGCCCGCACCTGTCGGAGGCCGCCGCGGTCGTCGTCCGCCGGCTGGAGAGCGTCATGGTGGCCCGCAGCTACGTGATGCTGGACTACGACGTGCCCGTGGAGAAGCTCTCGGACGCTGTGGCGGTGACCCCGGGCTTCGAGAGCCCGACCGTCTCACCCATGCGGGACCCCGAATGGGTCGCCGTGCGGGCGATGGTGTCCGCGGACTCCCAGCACACGGTGATGGACCAGCTGTACACGGCCGGAGCCCGCGCGATCCTGGTGACGAATATTGCAGCCTGCCGCGTCTGACCCCGACGAGGTCGTCTTCCGCCCGCGGATGCTCCGCGCGGTGGGCCTGATCCTCGCTCCTGCGATCGTCGCGTCCTTCACCGCGCTGTCGATCGCACTCACCGTCATGGAGTGGCCGGGCTGGCAGCCGGAGATCGACACCATCTGGATGGTGGGCCTCGGCGTCGTGTTCGGCCTCGTGCTGCTGCGCTTCGCCTCGATCTGCGCGAAGGCGGGCCCCGACGGACTCTTCGTCCGCAACATCGTCGCCTCGCAGCGCTACGAGTGGAGCCAGATCATCAGCGTCTCGTACTCCGAGGCCCTGGGCGACTCGTGGGCCACTCTCAGCCTCTCCGACGGCACCACGTCCGCGGTCATGGCGATCCAGGCGGCGGACGGGCCGCGCGCCCAGGAGGCGACAGACCGATTGCGTATCCTCGTAGACGAGCACACCCCACCCGGAGGCACCACGTGAACATCCCCCACACCCCCCGCAGCGCAGGCCCACTCGCGGGAAGCGTCGTCGTCGACCTGTCCCGCGCGCTGGCAGGCCCCCACGCCGGGCAGATGCTCGGCGACCTGGGCGCGCGCGTCATCAAGGTCGAGAACCCCGGATCCGGTGACGACTCCCGCAGCTGGGGTCCTCCCTTCGCAGGGCCCGACGACGACCCGCAGTCCACCTACTACCTCTCGTGCAACCGGAACAAGGAGTCGATCGCGCTCGACCTCAAGAGCGACGACGGTGCTCAGACCCTGCGCAGCCTCATCTCCCGCGCGGACGTGCTCATCGAGAACTTCCGCTCCGGCGTGCTCGACCGCCTGGGCTTCTCCACCGCCGCGATGACGGAGCTCAACCCCCGCCTCGTGGTCCTGTCGATCACCGGGTTCGGCCATGACGGACCCGAGGCGACCCGGGCGGGCTACGACCAGATCGCCCAGGGCGAGGGCGGCCTCATGTCGCTCACGGGATCCGGGCCGGACGACATGCAGAGGGTCGGCGTGCCGATCGCGGACCTGCTCGCAGGCATCCACGGCGCCTACGGCGTGCTCGCAGCACTGCTGGAGCGCGAGCGCACGGGCCGCGGGAAGGTCGTCCGCACCTCGCTCATCGCGGGGATGGTCGGCGTCCACGCGTTCCAGGGCACCCGCGCCACCATCGGCGGCATGGAGCCGCTGCCCGGCGGCAACCACCACGCCACACTCGCACCGTACGGACTCTTCGAGTGCCGGGACGGGGCAGTGCAGATCTCCGTGGGCAACGAGAAGATGTGGCTTCGCTTCTGCGAGGAGTTCGGCATCGACTCCGCGGATCCCCGCTTCGCGACCAACGGCGACCGCTTCGCGAACCGTGACGCGCTCATCGCCGCCATCGAGGACGCGTTCTCCGCGTACACGCCGGAACCGCTGCTGCAGAAGCTCTCCGACGCCGGCATCCCCGCAGGCGTCGTGCGGACGCTCCCGGAGGTCTACGCATGGGAGCAGGCGCTGTCGCAGGGCCTCAAGATCTCTGCGGCCCACCCGACGATCGGTGACATCGACCTGCCGGGACCGCCACTGCGGTTCTTCGACGCGGATGCGTCCGGCGAGACGGAGACGACGGTGACCGAGCACCTGGCTCCGCCGCGCCTCTCCGAGCAGGAGGCGACCATCCGCGAGTGGCTGGAGGGCTGAGATGGCGAAGCGACTGAGTGCACGCGAGCTCATCGAACGGGTCGTCGACGCCGGCAGCTTCTCATCCTGGGACACGACGCCCCTGGTCCCGGCCGGCGGCATCGGCGAATCCTATGAGGCGGAGCTCGCGGCCGCCCGGGAGAAGTCCGGGGTCGACGAGGCCGTCATCACCGGCGAGGGCCTCATCCACGGACGCCGCGTCGCGATCGTCGCGTGCGAGTTCCGGTTCCTCGCCGGGTCGATCGGCGTCGCGGCCGCCCACCGACTGGTCGAGGCGCTCGAGCGCGCGACGCTCGAGGGCCTTCCGGTGCTCGCCGGACCCTCGTCGGGGGGCACCCGGATGCAGGAGGGGACCGTCGCGTTCCTCTCCATGGTGAAGATCACCGCAGCCGTCGTCGCGCACAAGGCGGCCGGGCTGCCCTTCCTCGTCTACCTCCGCCACCCCACGACCGGCGGCGTCTTCGCCTCGTGGGGCTCGCTGGGGCACGTGACGGTGGCCGAACCGGATTCCCTCATCGGGTTCCTGGGGCCGCGGGTCTTCGAGCAGATCTACGACCGCGAATTCCCCGCCGGGGTGCAGTCGGGGGAGAACCTCCAGCGCCACGGCATCATCGACGCGGTGCTGGGGCCGGACCGCATCCACGACACGGTGGCACGGGTCCTCGACGTCCTCATGGGCGCCCGCGAGATCCCGGAGCGCGTCCCGGACCCCGATTCGCGCCCCTCGGACGTCGACGAGCGCTCGGCCTGGGACGTCATCACGGCCTCCCGCAGGCCGGAGCGCCCGGGTGTCCGGGACCTGCTGCGCCACGGCGCGACCCACGTGCTCCCCCTGCGCGGCACGGGTCAGGGGGAGAAGGACCCCGGTCTGCTGCTCGCGATCGCGAAGTTCGGCACCGCGCCCTGCATCGTGCTCGGACAGGACCGCTACCGCCAGGACTCCCGCGAGCCCATGGGTCCCGCAGCGCTCCGTGAGGCGCGCCGCGGGATGCGGCTGTCGGAGGAGCTCGGACTGCCGCTGGTCACGATCATCGACACACCGGGCGCCGCGCTGTCCAAGGAGGCGGAGGAAGGCGGGCTCGCGGGAGAGATCGCCCGCAGCCTCGCAGACCTGATCGCACTGAAGTCTCCCAGCGTCTCCGTCATCATGGGCGAGGGCTCCGGCGGAGGCGCGCTCGCGCTGATCCCCGCCGATCGGGTCCTGTCGGCCCAGAACGGGTGGCTCTCCCCGCTGCCGCCCGAAGGCGCGTCCGCGATCGTGCACCGCGACACGGACCACGCCCCGGAGATGGCGCAGGCGCAGCGCGTCCAGTCGGCACAGCTGATGGCCGGAGGAATCGTCGACCGCGTCATCGCGGAGCCCGTCGATGCGTCGGACGACCCGTCGAGCTTCATCGCAGAGCTGTCGGCGACTCTGGAGCACGAGATCATCGAGCTCATGCGCACTCCCGCATACCTGCGGGAGGGAGCGCGCGTGGCTCGCTACAGGAAGTTGGGTCTGTGAGCACAGCCGTCCGCGTCATCCCGTGCCTCGACGTCGACGCCGGGCGCGTCGTCAAGGGCGTGAACTTCGCCGATCTGCGCGATGCGGGCGATCCCGTCGAACTCGCCCACCGCTACGACGCGCAGGGCGCCGATGAGCTCACGTTCCTCGACGTCACCGCGACGACGGGGGACCGCTCGACGACCCACGACATGGTCACCCGTTGCGCTGAGCAGCTCTTCATCCCACTCACCGTGGGCGGTGGTGTGCGGTCCGTCGAGGACGTCGACCGACTTCTGCGCAGCGGTGCGGACAAAGTGGGGGTCAACAGCGCCGCCGTCGCGCGCCCGGACCTGATCGGCGAGATCGCCAAGCGGTTCGGCAGCCAGGTCCTCGTCCTGTCCGTGGACGCCCGGCGCGTGCCCGAGGGCCAGGCCCCGACCGCCTCGGGCTATGAGGTCACCACCCACGGCGGTCGACGCGGCACAGGTGTCTGCGCGGTCGCCTGGGCCGCGCGGGCCGCGGAGTCCGGTGCCGGCGAGATCCTTCTCAACAGCATCGACGCGGACGGGACGAAGGCGGGCTTCGACCTGCCCATGCTGCGCGATGTGCGGGCGGCCGTGAGCGTCCCGCTCATCGCCTCCGGCGGTGCCGGCGCCCCCGAGCACTTCCCGCCCGCCGTGGACGCCGGAGCGGACGCCGTGCTCGCCGCGAGCATCCTGCACTTCGGTGACACGACGATCGGAGCGATCAAGGAGGAGCTGGCCCGTGCCGGACACGAAGTGCGCTGAGAACGCAGCCGAGGACATCACCGCGGCCACCGCTGCGACCCCCGCTGCGACCCCCGCTGCGACCGATCTCGTCTTCGACGAGCGGGGACTGCTGCCCGTCGTGGTCCAGGAGGCCGCGACGAAGGACGTCCTCATGCTCGCCTGGGCGAACGCCGAGGCCGTCGACCGCACGCTCACCACCGGACGGGCGACGTACTGGTCGCGCTCCCGCGGTCAGCTGTGGGTGAAGGGCGAGACGTCCGGCAACACCCAGCGGGTGGTCTCCGTGGCGACGGACTGCGACGGGGACACCCTCCTCTACACGGTCGAGCAGACCGGACCCGCATGCCACACTGGCACACAGACCTGCTTCAGCGGACGGGAGCTGTCATGAGGCTCACACCGACCCGCGAGGAGTTCCGCGCTCGCGGCTCCCACCACCGGATCGTCCCCGTGCACACGACCGTGCTGGCGGACACGGAGACGCCGCTGACCCTCTACCGCCGACTCGCAGAGGGGCGGCCGGGCGGCTTCCTCCTCGAATCGGCGTCGCAGGACAGGTGGAGCAGGTACTCGTTCGTGGGGCGCGGTCCGATCGCGACGCTGACGGAGGTCGAGGGCGAGGCGGTCTGGCTGGGCACACCGCCCGCGGGGCTGCCGACGGGAGGAGATCCCCACGCCGCCCTGGCGGAGGCCCTGCGCGTGCTTGCGACGGGTCCGCACGACAGCGGTCTGCCGCCGATGGTGTCCTCGTTCGTCGGCTACCTGGGATGGGACTCCGTGCGACGGTTCGAGGACCTCGGTCCCGGTCCGCTGCCCGAGCACCCGGTGCCGGAGCTCAGCATGTCCATCCCCGGCGACGTCGCGATCCTGGACCACTTCACGTCCCGTCTCACGCTCGTGGCGAACGCCGTGAACGTCGACGGCCGTCCCGACGGGATCGACGCCGCGTACGACACGGCCGTCGCCCGCATCGAGGCGATGCTGGACGACCTGTCCGCTCCGCTCGTCCCGTCTCTCGCAGTCCACGACGCTCCGGAGCCGGAGGTGAAGGCGCGCACCCATCCGGACGACTACCTGGAGGCCGTCGCCGCGGCGAAGCGGGACATCGTCGACGGCGAGATCTTCCAGGTCGTGCTCGGCCAGCGCTTCGACGCGCAGATCGACGCCTCCGCCACGGACGTCTACCGCATGCTGCGGGCGTCGAACCCCAGCCCGTACATGTACCTCCTCGATGTGCCGGTGGCCGAGGGGGCGCCGCTCACGATCATCGGATCGTCCCCCGAGGCCCTCGTGACGGTCTCCGACGGGACCATCACGACGCATCCGATCGCGGGCACCCGACCGCGCGGCGCCACCCCGGACGAGGATCGTGCACTCGCCGCCGAACTGCTCGCGGACCAGAAGGAGCGCGCCGAGCACCTCATGCTCGTCGACCTCGCCCGCAACGACGTGTCGAAGGTCAGTGCCCCGGGCTCCGTGGACGTCGTCGAGTTCATGGAGATCGAGCTGTACAGCCACGTCATGCACATCGTGTCGACCGTGACCGGCCATCTGCGCGAGGGCGCGGACGGACTCGACGTCCTGCGGGCGACGTTCCCCGCGGGGACGCTCTCCGGTGCACCGAAGCCGCGTGCGCTGCAGATCATCGACCGACTGGAGCCGACGGCCCGCGGCGTCTACGGGGGAGTGGTCGGGTACCTGTCCTTCACCGGCGACCTCGACGTCGCGATCGCGATCCGCACGGGGATCCTGCGCGACGGGCTCCTCACCGTGTCCGCCGGTGCCGGGATCGTGGCCGATTCCGACCCGCAGGCGGAGCTCGACGAATGCCACAGGAAGGCCGCTGCGGTCCTGCGGGCGGCCGCCGCAGCCCACACGCTCCGTTCGCCGGTCGACGCGACCGCGGCGGGGGACGGAGCGGAGGGATCCGCGTGACGAAGGGCAGAGCGGTCATCATCCTCCTGATCCTCGCGGGCGCCGTGTGGATCCTCGCCACCCGTCCCTGGGGCATCGACCCCGCCGGCGGCGGCACGGGTCCGTCCGGGGTCGCGGAGGTCGGCGGGGAGGAGGGCGCGTCCCATCCGCTCCTCACGGCGAGCGCGGCCGTCCTGGCCGTCGCCGCCCTGCTGCTCGCAATGCTCGGTCGGATCGGACGCATCGTCGTGTGCGTCCTCATCGGCGCCGTGGGCGTGGGAGTGGTGCTCACGGCGGTCTCCTCGCAGGCTCCGCCCGCCACGCTCATCCCGACGATCGCAGCGGGCGTCGGAGTGCTGGTCGCCGCAGTGTGGTCCGCCGTCGCGAGCCTCGGCTGGCAGGTCTCCGGCCGCTACGACCGCCAGACGCACACCGCCGCTCCGCACGCGGATGAGGACGACCCCGCAGCAGCATGGGACGCCCTGTCGCGGGGCGAGGACCCGAGCTGAGGGTCGCGTCGCGACATGCGATAATGCACCCGTAGGATCCGCAGGATCCCGAAACCCCAGCGGTGGACCCACACCGCGAACCCAGAGCCGGGCGGGCCCGCCCCCGCCAGATGAGGAGTGACATGTCCCAGGCAGTCCGCACCGGAGCCCCCGACCTCGACCGCGACGCGATCGACTACGAGAAGATCAAGGACCCCGGCCACGGCAACACGCCGGCGGCCTGGACCGGTGTGTTCCTCATGCTGCTCGGAGGCGTCATCCTCGCGGTCGGCTTCGTCATGGTCGTGGACGTCATCATCTACGCGGGCATCGGGGTCTTCGTCGCGGGTCCGATCATCGGTCTGATCATGCGCGCAGCCGGGAAGGGCAAGCCGCGTTCGTGACGGTCCTCGACGACATCATCGCGGGAGTCCGCGAGGACCTCGGACCACGCCGACGGGAGCGGTCCCTGCACGACGTCCGCGCAGCGGCCGCTGACGCCGCACCGGCGCGCCCCTTCCCGCCGGAGTCCGGCTTCGGCCTCATCTGCGAGGTGAAGCGCTCGTCGCCGTCGAAGGGCGCACTCGCGGACATCGCCGATCCCGCCGCCCTGGCCACCGCCTATGCCGGGGGCGGGGCCGCCGCGATCAGCGTGCTGACGGAGCGACGTCGGTTCGGCGGCTCACTCGCAGACCTCGACGCAGTGCGCGCTGCGGTGGACATCCCCGTGCTGCGCAAGGACTTCATGGTCGACGAGTACCAGTTCTACGAAGCGCGCGCCCACGGTGCGGACATCGTCCTCCTCATCGTCGCCGCGCTCGATGACGCGCAGCTGCAGGACCAGCTGGCGCTGGCCTCCGAGCTGGGCATGGCGGCGCTCGTGGAGACCCACACGGTCGACGAGCTCGAACGCGCGAGTGCGGTCGGCGCGAGCCTCGTGGGTGTCAACACCCGCAATCTCAAGGACCTGAGCGTCGACCCCGCGCGGTTCGCCGCGCTCGCACCGCACGCCCCGTCGGGCGCCGTGCTCGTCGCTGAGTCGGGCGTGAGCGATGCGGAGACCGTCGCCCAGTACGCACGCGCCGGCGCTCACCTGGGACTCGTCGGCGAGGCGCTCGTCATCGGCGGCGACCCCCAGTCCGCAGTCGCCGCATTCACCGAAGCAGGGCGGGCAGCGCGTCCGTGAGACGCGCGTGAGCGCCCGACCGCACCACGCCACGAGGAGCGACCACATGATCGAGCAGTTCTCCCGTCCCGACTCCGACCTTCCGCAGGGGCCGCGATTCGGCGAGTTCGGAGGGCGGTACATCCCCGAAGCACTCGTCCCCGCGTGCGAGGAGATCGAGGAGGCGTTCGGAAAGGCGGTCCTGGACGAGGAGTTCCGGGCCGAGTACCGCCGGCTGCTCGACGAGTACGTCGGCCGGCCCAGTCTGCTGAGCGAGGCCGCGCGGTTCTCCGAGCACGCGGGCGGTGCCCGCATCCTGCTCAAGCGCGAGGACCTCAACCACACCGGCAGCCACAAGATCAACAACGCGCTGGGCCAGGCGCTGCTCGCCAAGAGGCTGGGCAAGACCCGTCTCATCGCGGAGACCGGCGCGGGTCAGCACGGCGTCGCCACCGCGACCGCCGCCGCCCTCATGGGCATGGAGTGCCGGATCTACATGGGGGCCGTCGACGTGGAGCGCCAGGCTCTCAACGTCGCCCGGATGAACCTGCTGGGTGCTGAGGTGACCGCCGTGGACGCGGGATCCCGCACCCTCAAGGACGCGATCAACGAGACGTTCCGCGACTGGGTCGCATCCGTGGAGAGCACCCACTACGTGTTCGGCACGGTCGCCGGCCCGCACCCGTTCCCCGTCCTGGTGCGCGAGTTCCAGCGCATCATCGGGCTGGAGGCGCGCGGACAGGTGATCGAGCGGACCGGAGGTCTGCCGGACGCCGTCGTCGCCTGCGTGGGCGGGGGATCCAACGCCATCGGCGCATTCCACGCCTTCATCCCGGACGAGGGCGTGCGGCTCGTCGGCTGTGAAGCCGCAGGCGACGGCATCGAGACGCCCCGTCATGCCGCGACCCTGACGAAGGGCTCCGTCGGAGTCCTCCACGGTGCGAAGTCGTACCAGCTGCAGGACGAGGACGGTCAGACGCAGGAGAGCCACTCGATCTCCGCTGGGCTGGACTACTCCGGGGTGGGTCCCGAGCACGCATGGCTGCACGCGAGCGGGCGAGGGGAGTACCGGCCCGTCACCGACGCGCAGGCGATGGATGCGTTCCGGCTGCTCTGCCGCACCGAGGGGATCATCCCCGCCATCGAGAGCTCGCACGCGCTCGCAGGCGCCCTCGAACTGGGTCGCGAGCTCGGACCGGATGCGACGATCCTCGTCTGCCTGTCCGGCCGCGGCGACAAGGACGTGACGACCGCCGGACGCTGGTTCGGCTACCTGGATTCGGAGGGAGAGACGGCATGAGCACCACGACGCGAGAGGACCGCGGCAGCGCGGCGGCATTGGCCGCGTGCAGATCGGAGGGACGCTCTGCTCTGATCGGCTACCTCCCCGTGGGCTATCCGGACGTTCCCGGTTCGGTCGACGCGGTCCGCGCGCTGGTGGCGGGCGGCGCGGACATGGTCGAGATCGGGATGCCGTACACGGATCCGGGACTCGACGGTCCGGTCATCGAAGCAGCCAGCGTGAAGGCCCTGAGCGGCGGCGTCCGCGTGCGTGACGTGTTCACCGCGGTGCAGGCCGCAGCGGATGCGGGGGCCACACCCGTCGTCATGAGCTACTGGAACCTCATCCTGCAGTACGGCGTCGACGCCTATGCGCGCGACCTCGCTGCGGCCGGCGGAGTCGGCATCGTGACTCCGGATCTGATCCCGGACGAGGCCGACGAGTGGATCGCCGCCGCGGAGGCCCACGACCTCGACCGGATCTTCCTCGTGGCACCGTCCTCCTCCCCGGATCGGATCTCGGCCGTCGTCGAGGCGAGTCGCGGGTTCATCTACGCCGCCTCGACGATGGGCGTGACCGGCACGCGTGCGGAGGTCGGCGGGAAGGCCGAGGGCCTCGTCGCAGACACGCGTGCCGCCGGCGCGCGGAACGTATGCGTGGGCCTCGGCGTCTCGACGCGCGAGCACGCAGCGGAGGTCGCCTCCTACGCCGACGGTGTGATCGTCGGGTCAGCATTCGTCCGGGCGCTGAGCCAGGGCGGACCGGCAGCCGTCGCCCGTGCGGCAGAGCAGTTCGCGGAGGGCGTGCGTGACTGATCTCCTCGCCTCCATCCCGTCACCCGCCTGGAGCGGGTTCGACATCGGGCCGCTGCGCATCCACGCCTACGCACTGTGCATCCTCGTGGGCATCGTGCTGGCACTCTGGCTCACGAACCGTCGATGGCAGGCACGGGGCGGTACCGAGGACGACCTCTGGACGATCGCCATCTGGGCGATCCCGTCCGGAATCATCGGTGGTCGCATCTACCACGTCTTCTCCACCCCGGCGCCCTACTTCGGGCCGGGCGGCGACCCGGTGGCGGCCCTCTACATCTGGAACGGCGGCCTCGGCATCTGGGGGGCCGTCGCGCTGGGTGTGCTCGTGGTCCTCTTCGTGTGTCGCAGGCACGGGTTCCGATTCACGTCGTTCCTCGACGCGGCCGCGCCCGGCCTCATCCTCGCCCAGGCTGCTGGGCGGTGGGGCAACTGGTTCAACCAGGAGCTGTTCGGCGCACCCACCGATCTGCCGTGGGGCCTCGAGATCGACCGGGCCAGCCCGACCTGGCCGGATCCCTCACTCCCGGCGGACACACTGTTCCACCCGACCTTCCTCTACGAATCGCTGTGGAACGTGGTGGGCTGCTTCGTGCTGCTGTGGGCCGGACGCCGGTTCTCGCTGTGGCGCGGCCAGGTCTTCTTCCTCTACCTCGCCTACTACACGCTGGGACGCGTGTGGATCGAGGCACTGCGAATCGACGATGCGGAGCACATCCTCGGTCTGCGCCTCAACGTGTGGACCTCGATCGTGATCTTCCTCCTGGGCGCGGTGCTGCTCGTCGTATCGCGGATGCGGCACGGAGGCGGTACGGACACCGCATACACTCGCGGGGCGCAGGATCCCCCGCGCACGGACGGACCGACCGACCCGGCTGAGGCGGCGGAGACGGACCAGCCTGCGGCGACGGCCGGGGACGCGGAGGCGGACGAGGACGGCGAGGGCCCGCCGCGCCGGCGTGGATTCGGGTTCTTCGGGGCCGTCACCTCGGCGATCTCCATCGTCCCGCAGCTGCCGGGCCGTCCGGATCGCGAGACGGGCAGTGACCGGCGGGACTCCGGGCTGTAGTATCCTCTGCTTGTGATCACCCTCACGGTGAGGGGGTTCACACGCAGCACCGACAGCGCCGTTGGCTGCGGCCCTTTCCGCACGACCCGGAAGGACGGTGCTCGCATGAGTCGATCCGTCGCGCTGCCCCACTCCGCACGCCCTGCGCCCTCGGCGCTGGCTGATCCGACCGACGAGCACGACGCCTGCGGGCTCGCGTTCGTCGCCCGCCACCGCGGACCGGCCGACCACCGCGTCGTCGAACAGGCGCTGACCGCCCTGCGCAACATGGAGCACCGCGGGGGCGTCGGCGGGGACGAGGGCACAGGAGACGGCGCGGGCATCACCGTGCAGATGCCGCACGACTTCCTCGTGGAGCGGACGGGACTGCTCCTTCCCGCACCCGGTGGCTATGCGGTGGGTACGGCGTTCCTCGATCCCCTCGATCCTGCCGCGGGACGTGCGCTCGTCGAGGAGCTGGCTGCCCAGGAAGGCACCGCGGTGCTCAGCTGGCGGGACGTGCCCGTGGATCCGAGCGTGCTCGGGGCCTCCGCGCGCACGGTGATGCCGCACATCGCGCAGGTCGTGCTCGTCCCGGATCCGGCCCACCCGCTGCGCGTCGAGAACGACGGCCGCACCGATCCGTGGGCACTCGACCGTCGCGCCTTCGCGGTCCGCCGTCGGGCCGAGCACGCAGGGGTGTACTTCCCGTCGCTGTCCACGCGCACCCTCGTCTACAAGGGCATGGTGAGCACGGCGCAGCTGGCTCCGTTCTACCCGGATCTCACAGACCCGGCGTTCATGACCCGCCTGGCGATCGTCCATTCCCGCTTCTCCACGAACACCTTCCCCTCGTGGCCTCTGGCCCAGCCGTTCCGCATGCTCGCCCACAACGGAGAGATCAACACGGTGCGCGGCAACCGGAACTGGATGCGGGCACGGGAATCGGTGCTCGCCTCCCCGCTGCTCGCGTCGCCCGGGGGCACCGGAGACAATGCCGACCTCGCACGGCTCCTGCCGATCATCAACCCCGCCCTGTCGGATTCGGGCTCGCTCGACGAGGTCCTCGAGCTGCTCGTCATGGCCGGTCGCCCGCTGCCGCACGCGATGGCGGTGCTCATCCCGGAGGCGTGGGAGAAGGACCCCACCGTCTCCGAGCAGAGGCAGGCGTTCTACCGCTACCATGCGCTGCTCATGGAGGCCTGGGACGGACCGGCCTGCGTGTCCTTCACCGACGGTGAGCGGATCGGCGCGGTGCTGGACCGCAACGGGCTGCGACCCGCCCGCTACGCGCTGACGGACGACACGGTCGTCCTCGCGAGTGAGGCCGGCGTCATCGACCTGCCGGCGGACGAGGTCGTCGCCCGCGGTCGTGTCCAACCGGGTCGGATGTTCCTCGTCGACATGGTCGAGGGCCGCGTCGTGTCCGACACGGAGACGAAGGCCGCACTCGCCTCGGCCGCGCCGTACGACGAATGGCTCACCGACACCACGGTCGCGATCCGCGATCTGCCCGAGCGGGAGTCGGTGCAGTACCCGCACAGCTCGGTCGAGCGGCGGCAGCGGACCTTCGGGTACACGGACGAGGAGCTGCGCGTGCTCATCGGCCCGATGGCGGAGGCGGGCACAGAGCCGCTGGGAGCCATGGGCACGGACACGCCGATCGCCGCGTTCGCGGAGCGTCCCCGCCTGCTCTTCGACTACTTCGCCCAGAGCTTCGCGCAGGTGACGAACCCGCCGCTCGATGCGATCCGCGAGGAGCTGGTCACGAGCGTTGCCGTGGGCATCGGGAGCGAGGGCAACCTGCTGGCCGACGGCCCGCAGGACCTGTTCCAGGTCGACCTCCCGTACCCGGTCATCGACAATGTCCAGCTTGCGAAGTTCGTCCACCTGTCGGGTGACCGCGCGGGGTCCGGCGACGCGCCGGCCACGATCGTCCTGCGGGGCCTGTACCGGCCCGGTGGCGGGGACGCGCTCGGGGACCGCCTGCGGGAGCTCTGCGCGGAGGCGAGCGCGGCGGTGGCCGACGGAGCACGCTTCCTCGTCCTCTCCGACCGCGATTCCCACGCCGACCTCGCCCCGATCCCGACCCTCCTGCTGACCTCGGCGATCCACCACCATCTCATCCGGGAGCGCTCGCGGACCGCGGTGTCGCTGCTCGTCGAGGGCGGCGACGTCCGCGAGGTCCACCACATCGCGACGCTCATCGGCTTCGGTGCCTCCGCCGTGAACCCCTACCTCGCGATGGAGACGGCGGCGCTCATGGTGCGCGAAGGACGGATCGTCGGCCCCGACGAGGACACGGCGGTCCGCAATGTCCTGCGGTCGCTGGGCCGGGGTCTGCTCAAGGTGATGTCGAAGATGGGCATCTCGACCGTCCACTCGTACCACGCGGCGCAGACCTTCGAGGCGCTCGGCCTCGCCGACGACCTCATCGACGACTACTTCACGGGTACGCGAGCGCGGCTGGGAGGGATCGGCCTCGACGGGCTCGCGGCGGAGGTGGAGGCCCGCCACCGGTCGGCCTATCCGCACGACGGCAATCCTGCGGCGCACCGCTCACTCGAGGTCGGCGGGGAGTACTCCTGGCGACGCGAGGGCCCGCCCCACCTCTTCGACCCGGAGACCGTGTTCAAGCTCCAGCACTCGACCCGCACGCGGCGGTTCGACGTCTTCCGCGAGTACACGGGACGCGTCAACGAGCAGGCGAGCGAACTCCTCACCCTGCGGGGACTGCTCGATCTCGTGCCGCACCCCGACGGTCCGCTCCCGCTCGAGGAGGTCGAATCCGCCGCCTCCGTCATCCGGCGGTTCTCCACCGGCGCCATGAGCTACGGGTCACTCTCGCAGGAGGCCCACGAGACCCTCGCGATCGCGATGAACCGGATCGGCGGGAAGTCGAACACGGGCGAAGGCGGGGAGGACGTCGAGCGACTGCTCGACCCTGCACGGCGGTCTGCGATCAAGCAGGTGGCCTCCGGTCGCTTCGGCGTGACGAGCCTCTACCTCACGGAGGCCGATGACATCCAGATCAAGATGGCGCAGGGCGCGAAGCCCGGCGAGGGCGGACAGCTCCCGCCGTCGAAGGTGTACCCGTGGATCGCACGGACGCGGCACGCGACCGCCGGTGTCGGCCTCATCTCACCGCCGCCGCACCACGACATCTACTCGATCGAGGATCTCGCCCAGCTCATCCACGACCTCAAGCGCGCCAACCCCGGCGCCCGGGTGCATGTGAAGCTCGTCGCCTCGTCCGGTGTCGGGACCGTCGCCTCCGGCGTCGCGAAGGCGCAGGCGGACGTCGTGCTGATCTCCGGCCATGACGGCGGGACGGGCGCGAGCCCTCTGAACTCCCTCAAGCACGCGGGCGTGCCGTGGGAGCTGGGCCTCGCGGAGGCCCAGCAGACCCTCGTGCAGTCCGGCCTGCGCGGCCGGGTCTCCGTCCAGGTCGACGGCCAGCTCAAGACGGGCAGGGACGTCGTCATCGCGGCGCTGCTGGGCGCGGAGGAGTTCGGCTTCGCCACCGCACCGCTCGTCGTGAGCGGCTGCATCATGATGCGCGTGTGCCACCAGGACACGTGCCCCGTGGGCGTCGCGACGCAGAACCCGGAGCTGCGCAGCCGTTTCACCGGGCGCCCCGAATTCGTCGAGACGTTCTTCGAGTACATCGCCGAAGAGGTCCGCGAACTGCTGGCGGAGCTCGGCTTCCGCTCCCTCGACGAGGCGATCGGTCGCGTCGAGCATCTGGACCGCACACGCGCTGTGCGCCACTGGAAGGCCGACGGTCTCGACATCGCGGACGTTCTCGCGCAGCCGCGCACGGCGACGGGCGAGGTCGCCGATGTCCGCACCCGGACCGTCGGGCAGGACCATCGCCTCGACGAGCACTTCGACGCCTCGCTCATCGCCGAGGCCGCCGGCGCCGTCCGCGCCCGCACACCGATCGTGCTCGAGCGGCGGGTCACGAACGTCGATCGCTCGGTCGGCACGATGCTCGGCCACCGGGCGACGGTCGAGCACGGAGCCGACCCTCTCGACGCGGACACGGTCGCTGTGCGGCTGACCGGCAGTGCCGGCCAGTCGCTGGGCGCGTTCCTGCCGCAGGGCATCTCGCTGTCGCTGACGGGAGAGGCGAACGACTATGTGGGCAAGGGGCTGTCCGGCGGCACGATCGCCCTGCGCCCGGCTCCGACCGTCGACTACCGGCCGGAGGACCACGTCATCGCCGGCAACGTGATCGGCTACGGCGCAACGTCCGGGAAGCTGTTCCTCAACGGCCAGGTGGGGGAGAGGTTCCTGGTGCGGAACTCCGGCGCCGCCGCGGTGGTCGAGGGGATCGGGGACCACGGCCTCGAATACATGACCGGAGGCACCGCGGTCGTCCTCGGCCCCGTGGGACGCAACTTCGCCGCAGGCATGTCCGGCGGCACCGCCTACCTGCTCGACTTCAACCCGGCGCGCATCAACGTCGCGGACCGGGAGGCCGGACGCTTCCACCTCCGCGGCCTCTCGGGCGAGGACACGCGGGAGCTGCACGCGCTGCTGCTGACCCACATCGAGCGCACCGGCTCGCCCCTGGCCGCTTCGCTCGTCGCCCGCCTGGACCGCGGTGAGGACGTGTTCGGCCGCTTCACGAAGCTCGTGCCGGTCGACTACCTCTCCGTCCTCGCCCTGCGCGCGCGCTGCGAGGAGGACGGCACCGACCCCGATGGTTCCGACGCATGGAACACGATCCTGGAGACCACTCATGGCTGACCCCCGCGGATTCCTCACCGTCACCGAGCGGGAGCTCCCGCCCTCGCGTCCCGTCCCCATCCGCCTCCTCGACTTCCATGAGGTGCAGGAACGGCAGGACGAATCCGCATTCATCCGGCAGGCGGGCCGCTGCATGGACTGCGGCGTGCCGTTCTGCCATCAGGGCTGCCCCCTGGGCAACCTCATCCCGGAGTTCAACGATGCGATGTGGCGTGGGCAGACCGCACGGGCGAGCGAGCTGCTGCACGCGACGAACAACTTCCCGGAGTTCACCGGTCGGGCATGTCCCGCGCCGTGCGAGTCCGCCTGCGTGCTGGGGATCTCCCAGCCGGCCGTCACGATCAAGAACGTCGAGCTGACGATAGTCGACCGCGCCTTCGAGCAGGGCCTCGTGGTCCCGCAGCCGCCCGAGCGGATGTCGGGCCGCACCGTCGCCGTCGTGGGGACCGGACCCGCCGGGCTCGCGTGCGCCCAGCAGCTCACCCGCGCGGGCCACTCCGTCATCGTGTATGAGCGGGAGGACCGGATCGGCGGACTGCTCCGCTACGGGATCCCGGACTTCAAGCTGGAGAAGCACCACATCGATCGCCGCCTCGAGCAGATGCGTCGCGAGGGCACTCGCTTCCGCACCGGCGTGGCAGTGGGCGAGGACCTCCCGTGGGAGACCCTGCGCGCACGCGTCGACGCAGTCGTGGTCTGCACGGGCGCGACGCTGCCGCGCGAGCTCTCCGTCCCAGGACGCGAACTGTCCGGCGTGCACTGGGCGATGGACTACCTCGTGCCGGCGAACCGTCGGCAGGCCGGAGACGCGGACATCGAGGGCTTCATCGACGCGGCGGGACTGCACGTCGTGGTGATCGGCGGCGGTGACACCGGCTCCGACTGCGTCGGCACCGCGCTGCGCCAGGGCGCGGCGTCGGTCACGACCCTCGCGATCGGGCAGAAGCCCCCGGTCTCGCGACCGGACCACCAGCCGTGGCCGACGGATCCTCGTGTCTTCGAGGTGTCGACGAGCCACGAGGAGGGTGGGGAGCGCCGGTTCCTCGCCTCGACCGTGTCAGCGGTCGACGACGGGGACGGGAACGTGGTCGCGCTGCGCGTTGCCCGCACCGCGCACACCGCCGCAGGTCGGGTGCCTCAGCCGGGCACCGAGGAGGACCTGCCGGCGGACCTCGTCCTCATCGCGATGGGCTTCACCGGTCCGGAACAGGAGGGGCTCTCCGCGTGGGGGCTCGACGTCGACGGGGGACCGGTGAGCCGTGACGACGACTACTCCACCGCGCTTCCGGGAGTGTTCGTCGCCGGCGACGCCGGCCGCGGCCAGTCGCTCATCGTCTGGGCGATCGCCGAGGGACGAGCGGCCGCTGCCGCTGTCGATGCGGACCTCATGGGCGAGACCTCCCTGCCGAGACCCGTCGCCGCGACCGACGTCGCCATGACCGCGTGACCGGCCGCGATCCGACGACTCCGCGCAGGTGGGAGGGGCCGTGGTTCGACTAGGCTGACCGGTATGAGGCATGCCAAGATCGTTGCGACACTCGGACCTGCACAGACATCCTACGAAGACATGCGCGCGCTCCTCGACGAGGGGATGAATGTCGCGCGCTTCAACATGAGCCACGGCTCCCACGCAGACCACGAACAGAGGTTGGAGTGGCTGCGTCGGGCGTCGGAGGACGCTGCCCGTCCCGTCGCCGTCCTCGTCGACCTGCAGGGCCCGAAGATCCGCGTCGGCACATTCGCCGGCGGTCGGAAGCCGACCCTGGTCGCAGGTGCGCGGTTCACCATCACGACCCGCCCGATCGACGGCACGGACGAGATCGTGGGCACGTCCTACGCGGGTCTGCCCGGCGACGTCCAGCCGGGTGACCCGCTCCTCGTCGATGATGGACGCATCCAGCTGCGCGCCCGCGAGGTGACGGAGACGGACATCATCACGGAGGTGGAGATCCCCGGCCGGATCTCCGATCACAAGGGGATCAACCTCCCCGGCGTGGCCGTCTCCGTGCCCGCGATGACGGAGAAGGACCTCGAGGATCTCCGCTGGGGCCTGCGCGCGGGCGCGGACTGGGTCGCACTGAGCTTCGTCCGCGGACCGGAGGACGTGCTCGACGTGCGCCGGATCATGGACGAGGAGGGCATCAGAGCCCCCGTCATGGCGAAGCTCGAGAAGCCGCAGGCCGTCGATCGCCTGCGCGACATCGTGGCAGCTTTCGACGGGATCATGGTCGCGCGCGGTGACCTGGGCGTCGAGCTGCCGCTGGAGCACGTGCCGATCGTGCAGAAGCGGGCGATCGAGATCGCGCGTCGCCAGGCGAAGCCAGTCATCGTCGCCACCCAGATGCTCGAATCGATGATCGAGGCACCTCGGCCCACTCGGGCGGAGGCCAGCGACTGTGCGAACGCCGTGCTCGACGGAGCAGACGCCCTCATGCTGTCGGGGGAGTCGTCGGTGGGCGCGTATTGGCTGGACTCGGTGCGCACCATGGCACGGATCATCGAATCGACGGAGCGCGAGGGGCTCGAGCGGATCCCTTCACTGGGCAGCACGCCCCACACCCGCGGTGGCGCGATCACTGCCGCGGCTGCTCAGATCGCAGAGCAGCTGAACATCGACCTGCTGTGCACGTTCACGCAGTCGGGTGACTCCGTGCGGCGGATGTCGCGACTGCGCCAGCGCCGCCCGATCATCGCCTTCACCCCGGACCCCAAGGTGCGGAATCAGATGGAGCTCAGCTGGGGGGTCCGCAGCCACCTCGTGCGCTCCGTGCACCACACGGACCAGATGGCCCGCCAGGTCGACAAGGTGCTCCTGAGCTTCGGCGAGGGCGAGGACGGCCAGCTCTGCATCATCGTCGCAGGATCCCCTCCCGGGATCGTCGGATCGACGAATGCGCTGCGGGTGCACGTGCTCGGCGACGCTCTGCGGGGCACGGCGGCGGCCTATCGCGACGAGGTCGACGACGAAGGGGTCTGAGGAGCGCGCCTCCGGACCACCGGAGCGCGCCACGACCATGGAAGAGGCGGTCGGCCCCCTCCTGCGGGTTGTGTGCCGACCGCCTCTTCGTGCGCGACGCCGAACGCGGCGTCCCGGGTGCCGGATGAGGGACTCGAACCCTCACGCCCGAAGGCGGCGCATTTTGAGTGCGCTGCGTCTACCGATTCCGCCAATCCGGCCCACGTGAAGTGTAGACGACCTTCACTCTCTTCGTGCGTCCTGCGCACCCTCCGGACCCACCGATCGTGCTCCTCCGCGCGACCGGCGGTACGATGGGGCGCGTGACCGATAACGAAGAGACCCCCAGCACCGAACAGGGACCCGTCCGGCGCGTCGTCGTGGCGGAGGACGAGGCCGTCATCCGGCTCGACATCGTGGAGATGCTCCGCGAAGTCGGCTACGACGTGGTCGGTGAGGCCGCGGACGGCGAATCAGCGATCCGCCTCGCGGAGGAGCTGCGTCCCGACCTCGTGGTGATGGACATCAAGATGCCCGTGCTCGACGGCATCTCCGCCGCAGAGCGGATCGCGAAGGCGCGGATCGCGCCCGTCGTCCTCCTGACCGCCTTCTCGCAGAAGGAGCTCGTCGAGCGCGCGCGCGACGCCGGTGCGATGGCGTACGTCGTGAAGCCCTTCAGCGCGAACGACCTGCTGCCGGCACTCGAGATCGCGCTGTCCCGCCACGCGGAGATCACGGCCCTCGAATCTGAGATCTCCGATCTCACGGATCGGTTCGAGACCCGCAAGCTCGTCGAGCGTGCGAAGGGCCTCCTCATCTCGTCGATGGGGCTCACGGAGCCGGAGGCGTTCCGCTGGATCCAGAAGACGTCGATGGACCGCCGGCTCACCATGCGCGAAGTCGCGGAGACGGTGCTCAACCAGATCGGCTCGGCGAAGAAGTGAGCACGGGCGGCGCAGCGCGCCGCCCGGTCCTCAGGACGGACACAGGTCCCTCAGGACGAACCCAGAACCATATTGGAGATGCGGACGATCGACAGGAGTCGGTCGTCCGCATCAGTCATCCTCACCTCGTGGTTGAACAGGCGCCGGCCGCCGTGCAGCACCTGGGCCCGGGCGTAGACGGTCCCGGACGTGATCGATCTGAGATGGGTCGCATTAAGGTCGACGCCGACCACCGGGGCGCCTGACCGCACTGCCGCGTGCATCGACGCGAGCGTCTCCGCGATGACCACGTACCCGCCGCCGTGGAAGAGGCCCGCCGGCTGGAGATTGCCCGCGACGGGGCAGGTTCCCTCGATCCAGTCCCAGCCGAGCCGTGCGACCTCGATCCCCATCCGTGCCACGAGGGTGTCGGACGGGATCTCCCACGCGTCGACGAGGCGCGCGTACTCCGCTTCCTCCATATCCGGTGACAGGGCGGGGAAGGTGGGGCTCTGACTCATCGTGTCTCCTGGTGGGCATGTCTGGTGGGTGTTCTCGGACGCTCGCACGTCCGGTCCCACTCTAGCGATCCGGTGCCCGGTACCCTGGGATCGTGAGCACACCGACCAGCCCCCAGACCGATCCATCGATCCTCCTCATCGACGGGCATTCGATGGCCTACCGGGCGTATCACGCCCTGCCGCCGGAGAAGTTCTCGACGGCGACGGGGCAGACGACGAACGCGGTGTTCGGGTTCGTCTCCATGCTGCTGACGGCTCTCGATGCAGAGGCTCCGACTCACATCGTCGTCGCGTTCGACCGCGGGCGACCCCAGTTCCGCCTTGATCAGCACCCCGGCTACAAGGCGGGCAGAGCGAAGACCCCGCCGGACTTCCACGGCCAGGTGGAGCTCATCGAGGACGTGCTCGCAGCGCTGCGCATCCCCGTGGTCGGGCTCGAGGCCGTCGAGGCCGATGACGTGCTCGCGACGCTCGCCCGTCTTGCGGAGGAGGGGGGCGTCGAGGCGCGGATCGCCTCCGGTGACAAGGATGCGTTCCAGCTCGTGCGCCCGGGGGTCACGGTCCTCTACCCGCGCAAGGGCATGACCGACCTCGTGCGCATGACCCCCGAGGCCGTGGAGGAGAAGTACGGAGTCACTCCCGCCCAGTACCGCGGTCACGCCGCGCTCGTGGGCGAGAAGGCGGACAACCTGCCGGGCGTGCCCGGGGTCGGCCCCAAGACCGCGGCGAAGTGGCTCACGACGTACGGGGACCTCGACGGGATCCTCGAGAACGCCGATGACATCAAGGGCAAGGCGGGGGAGAACCTGCGCGCCCATGTCGACGACGTCGCCCGCAACTACCGGCTGAACCGGCTGCTCGATGACGTGGAGCTGCCGCTGGGCATCGCCGACGCCGTCCGTCGCGAGCCGGACCGCGAGGCGCTGGGCACGCTGTTCGACCAGCTCGAGTTCGCGGTGCTGGGTCGCCGGGTCGAGGCGGTGCTCGGTGCCGGTGAGGGCACCGACGTCGCCGCAGCCGAGGTCCCGGAGCCCGTCCGGGTCGACTCCGGCTCCCTGCGGCACGAGCTGGACGCCGTGCGTGCGACGGACTGGGTCGCCGTCGCGACGGACGCCGCGTACGTGCTGGGCCAGGGGACTGTCGACCATCTGGCGCTGGCCGCGGGCGACCGGGTGTCGATCATCGACCTCACCGACCTCGATGCGCCGGCGACCGACGCGCTGTCAGCGTTCCTCACCGACCATCCGCGGCTCGTGGCGCACGACGCCAAGCCCCAGCTCAAGGCGCTGTGGGATGCGGGGTTCACCGGTGCGCACGCGGACTGGGACACCCAGCTGGCCGGGTACCTCATCGAGCCGGACAAGCGCAGCCACGACCTCGGCGACCTCGCCTCGACCCACCTCGGCGGAGCACTGCCCGACGCACCGGACGATGCGCCGGCAGCGGACGTCGCCGCACGGGCCTGGGCCATCGCGCAGCTGCGTCCCGTCCTCGCCGAACAGCTCGACGCGCACGGGGCGACGGGGATCATGGAGCAGATCGAGGTCCCGGTGCTCGACATCCTCGCGCGCATGGAGACGCGGGGGATCGCAGTCGATCGCGACCGCCTCGGTGCATTGGGCGGCGAGTTCCGCGAGCAGGCGGACGCCAGCGCTCAGGCCGCGTACGCGGCGATCGGGCACGAGGTGAATCTGGGATCGCCCAAGCAGCTGCAGGAAGTCCTGTTCGACGAACTGGACATGCCGAAGACGAAGAAGACGAAGACCGGCTACACGACGGACGCCGCGGCGCTCGCGGACCTGTTCGCGCGGACCGAGCACCCGTTCCTCCAGCACCTGCTGGCGCATCGCGATCGGACCAAGCTCAGCCAGACCGTCGTGGGGCTGGAGAAGACGCTCGCGGACGACGGACGCATCCACACGACCTACCTGCAGACGGTCGCCGCGACGGGGCGGCTGTCCTCGAAGGACCCGAACCTGCAGAACATCCCGGTGCGCACGGAGGCGGGCCGGCGGATCCGCGAGGTGTTCGTGCCCGGAGCGGGGGCCGACGCGCTCCTGACCGCCGACTACTCGCAGATCGAGATGCGCATCATGGCCCATCTGTCCGGCGACCCCTCTCTCATCAGCGCGTTCCTCGCGGGGGAGGACCTCCACGCCTTCGTCGGTGCCCAGGTGTTCGGCGTTCAGACGGCGGACGTGACGCCGGAGATGCGGGCGAAGGTCAAGGCGATGTCCTACGGTCTGGTCTACGGCCTCTCCGCCTACGGACTCGCACAGCAGCTCGCGATCGGAGTGGACGAGGCGCGCGGGCTGATGGACGGGTACTTCGCACGGTTCGGCGCGGTGCGCGACTACCTGTCGACCGTCGTGGAGGAAGCGCGCTCGCGCGGCTACACGGAGACCATGGACGGGCGCAGACGATACCTGCCCGCACTGCAGTCGGACCGTCGGCAGATGCGTGAGATGGCGGAGCGCGCAGCCCTCAACGCACCCATCCAGGGCAGTGCCGCAGACATCATGAAGACGGCGATGATCCGCGTGGACGGCGCGATGCGGGAGGCGGACCTCGGAAGCCGCGCGCTCCTGCAGGTCCATGACGAGATCATCGTCGAACTGATGCCGGACGAGCACGAGGCGGTCACGGACATCGTGCGTCGTGAGATGGCCGGCGCGGCGTCGCTCACCGTCCCCCTGGACGTGAATGTGGGCATCGGCTCCAGCTGGCAGGACGCGGCGCACTGAGGGAAGTCCCGGGCTGCTCTGCTCAGCTCTGCACGGAGCAGAGCTGAGCAGCCCTGCGGGGCTCAGGCGCGCAGGCGGGTGGAGAAGATGGTGGTGCCGGGCATGAGCCGTCCGCGCAGCGGGGACCAGCCGCCCCACGACAGCTCGTTGTCGTCGGGCCATTCCGGCTCCGTGAGTCCCGTGAGCTCGAAGCCCGCGTCGACCAGCAGGCGCACCCAGTCGCCCATCGTCCGGTGGTGCTCCGCGTAGACCGGCTGACCGCTGCCGTCGACCTCGACGTAGGGGGTGCGGTCGAAGTACGAGTACTCGACGGTCAGACCGGCCTCACCGGGGACGTCGGGGAACATCCACCGCAGGGGGTGGGTGACGGAGAACGCCCAGAGGCCGCCAGGACGGAGCACGCGCGCCGCCTCTGCCAGCACGGACTCCGCGTCCTTGACGAAGGGAAGCGCCCCGTAGGAGGAGAACGCGATGTCGAAGCTGCCCGATGGGAAGGGCAGCGACCGCGCGTCGGCCTGCAGGAAGGTGGGCGGCACCGCGTCGTCCGCCAGGGGCTGCTCCCGCTGGAGGCGCGAGGCCTGCTCGAGCATTCCGGACGACAGATCCACGCCGGTCGCCAGCGCGCCGTGCTCCGCCAGCCACCGCGAGCACTGGCCGGCACCGCAGCCGACCTCGAGGACCTGCTGCTTCACGACGTCGCCGAGCAGGCGCACATCGTCCTCGCGCACGCCCTCCGGGCACCAGATGAACTCCGAGGCGCCCAGGAAGCTGCCGTGCTCCGCGAGGTAGTCCTCTGCGGATCCGTCCCAGTAGGACCGGTTCGCCCGGACGGACTCCTCTTCGCCGATCGCCAGATAGCCGCCGCTGATGATCTCCGGCGAATACTCTCCCTCGCTCACATGCACTCCCTGCTGGTCGAGTTCGGAAGCGTGCCCGGTCGATGCCGATCCGGTGCTGTCTCCGATGCTGGTCGGATGGGATGAGCACGTGCGCTGACACCCCTCGTGGTGCTAGCATATTGGACTGTATGCACTTCGCGCACAGAAACCACGCACCGCAGCCACGCTGCGGGTGGAGTTCGGGGTGCTGCGCACACACAATACCCATCACGAGACCGTGTCCCCGTTCCCCCGGGATCGCGGGCCACATTCCATCTACGGAGTCCCTTACCTAATGACCACCACCACGCCTGGCTCGGCGCAGCAGAAGCAGGTTGCCGTCAACGATATCGGCACCTCGGAAGACTTCCTCGCCGCCATCGACGAAACCATCAAGTACTTCAACGACGGCGACATCGTTGAAGGCACCGTCGTCAAGGTCGACCGCGACGAGGTGCTCGTCGACATCGGATACAAGACCGAAGGCGTCATCCTCTCCCGCGAGCTGTCGATCAAGCACGACGTCGAGCCCTCCGAGGTCGTCGAGGTCGGCGACGCGCTCGAAGCCCTCGTCCTCACCAAGGAAGACAAGGACGGACGGCTGATGCTGTCCAAGAAGCGCGCTCAGTACGAGCGCGCCTGGGGCGACATCGAGCGGATCAAGGACGAGGACGGAGTCGTCACCGGCACCGTCATCGAGGTCGTCAAGGGCGGTCTCATCGTCGACATCGGACTGCGCGGCTTCCTGCCGGCGTCCCTCGTCGAGATGCGCCGTGTGCGCGACCTCGCTCCGTACATCGGCCAGGAGGTCGAGGCGAAGATCATCGAGCTCGACAAGAACCGCAACAACGTCGTCCTGTCGCGCCGCGCATGGCTCGAGCAGACGCAGTCCGCGGTCCGCCACGACTTCCTGCAGACCCTCCAGAAGGGCCAGGTCCGTCCGGGCGTCGTCTCCTCGATCGTCAACTTCGGTGCCTTCGTGGACCTCGGCGGCGTGGACGGCCTCGTCCACGTGTCCGAACTGTCCTGGAAGCACATCGAGCACCCCTCCGAGGTCGTCGCCGTGGGCGACGAGGTCACGGTCGAGGTCCTGGACGTCGACATGGACCGCGAGCGCGTCTCGCTGTCGCTCAAGGCGACGCAGGAGGATCCGTGGCAGCACTTCGCACGGACCCACGTCATCGGTCAGATCGTGCCCGGCAAGGTCACGAAGCTGGTTCCGTTCGGCGCGTTCGTGCGCGTCGAGGACGGCATCGAGGGCCTCGTGCACATCTCCGAGCTCGCAGTGCGCCACATCGACCTGCCCGAGCAGGTCGTGGGCGTCGACGAGACGATCTACGTCAAGGTCATCGACATCGACCTGGACCGCCGCCGCATCTCGCTCTCGCTCAAGCAGGCGAACGAGGGCGTGGACCCGGAGGCCGAGGAGTTCCTCGACCCCGCGCTCTACGGCATGCTCCAGGAGTACGACGAGGACGGGAACTACAAGTACCCGGAGGGCTTCGACCCGGAGACCAACGAATGGCTCGAGGGCTACGAGACCCAGCGCGAAGAGTGGGAGCAGCAGTACGCTTCGGCTCAGGCGCACTGGGAAGAGCACAAGAAGCAGGTCGCGAAGGCCATCTCGGCCGACGCGGACGCCGCTGCCTCGACGTCCGTCAGCTCGGAGCCCACTCCGGCTGCGAACTACGCCAGCGAAGCACCGGTCACCGATGCCGGTACCCTCGCCAGCGACGAAGCGCTCGCTGCTCTGCGTGAGAAGCTCGCCGGCAGCTGAGCTGCCGGACGACTGACTCATCGACTTTGAGCAGAACGCAGGAGAACTCCCGGACCACGGTCCGGGAGTTCTCTCCGTCTCAGGCCCGCACGACTCCGCTGCTGCGTGAGCGCCTGCGGCCGTGGCTGATCTTCGCCGCGGTCCTCATCGCACTCGCGCTCCTCACGTTCCGCGGCCTGCTCGCGGAGCCCGGGGGCCGCGTATATGCGGAGAACGATGACACGTCGCTCTTCGTGTGGTGGTTCGCGAACGGTGCGGACGCCGTCGCGTCCCTGTTCGGCGCAGGCTCCGGCGCCAGCGGATTCCTCTACACCGTCCAGATGAATTGGCCCGATGGGGTCAACGGCGCATGGAACACCGGCGCGCTCGGCCTCACGGTGCCGCTGGCCCCGATCACCTGGCTGTGGGGCCCCGTCGTCGCCTACAACGTGGCGATCATCGCCTCACCCGTGGCCGCATCGCTCGCGGCGGCGCTGTTCCTCACACGCTTCGCAGATCGCCTCCCCGCGTTCATCGGCGCTGCGCTCTACGGCTTCTCCCCGTACCTGATCGCACAGGCCGGGGGACACCTCAACCTCAGCTTCGCGGTCCTCCCTCCGCTGGTCGCGGCGTTCCTCTGGCAGGCGGCGGTCGGTCCCGGCGGAGGAGCCGCCCGCGCACGGGTCGCCGCGCTCGTGCCCTGGGGCGTGCTGCTGGGCGGAGCGATCGGCTGGCAGTTCTACATGTCCAGCGAGCTCCTCGCAGGGACTTTCCTCGCAGCGCTCACAGGTGTGCTCGCGATCGCCGCAGTGCTCCGTCGCAGGATCCTGCCCCGCCTCGTGCCGACCCTCGCCGCGAGCGGGGCGGCGGTCGTCACCGCCCTCCTGCTGGCGTCTCCTCTCCTCATGACGATGGCGAACGCACCGAACCGGCCGGACGGCGCGATCCGTCCCCACGGCGTCTGGAACAACGACCTCGCCGACCTCGTCGTTCCTCCCCTGTTCGCTCCGGGCCACGGCCTGGTCCCGGACATCCCCCGCGTGCTGCACATCGATCCGGCGGAGATCGGCGGATACGTGTCCGTCGCGTGGCTCGTCGTCGCGGTCTGGGCCGTCGTCCGGCACCGCCGCAGCGCGCGTCATGGGGGCCTCGTGCGCGTGCTCGCGGTCACCGTGGTCCTCATGTGGCTGCTGTCGATGGGGTCGCCGCTGCGGGTCTTCGGAGCCGAGGTGCCGACCCCGGGCCCGTTCCGCGTCATCGAGCACATACCCGTCCTCATGAACATCCTCCCGATGCGCCTGGCGGTGCACGTGGTGCTGTGCCTGAGTGCGCTGACCGCAGTGCTGCTGCACCATGCGCTGCGGGACGCGCACAGGCGCCGCGCGGCTGGTGAGCGCATCCGCGGTGCCGCGAGTCTGGGTCCCTTCGCCGCAGTGCTCCTGACCTGCGTGCTGATCGCTCCCGTCGCGGTCCCCACCCGCGACATCACCGTGCCGCGCTTCTTCACATCGGATGCGGTCACCGACACGATCCCCGCCGGAGCGGTGGTGAAGGCACTGCCCACCCCACGGGCGGTCGCAGAGGCGGACTACGCGCAGTCCATGGTGTGGCAGGCGGTGACGGGGATGCACTATCGGGAGACCGGCGGCTACTTCATCGGCGGCACCGACAGCCACGCGGTGACGTACCAGGCGCTGCTCGATCCGCTGGATCAGCTCCTGCGCGACGAGGAGCAGACCGCGGTCCGGGACTTCGACGAGGGCCGGACCGCCGAGGCCGTCCGCGGCATCCGCGCGGGCGGCACCGATTTCGTCCTCATCCCCGTCGATCCGCCTCTGCTGCACTGGCCCGCGGACGAACTCGCGGGCCTGCTCGCGCAGACGCCGGGTGCACGAGCGGAACTCGTCGCAGACGTCTGGGTCGTCGACCTCCGGGGGATCGACGACGCGTCGTAGGCTTGAGCCCATGACGGACTCTCAGCGCGCGCTCGGCCCCCTGCTCATCGGACTGACAGGGGGGATCGGCGCCGGAAAATCAACGGTGGCCTCCCTCTTCCGGTCCCGCGGTGCGGCGGTGGTGGATGCCGACGCGATCGCCCGCGAGGTCGTGGAGCCCGGAGAACCCGCTCTCCTTGCGCTCACGGGGGAGTTCGGAGACGGGATCCTCACGGAGGCGGGCGAGCTGGATCGGGCGGCGCTGGCCACGGCGGCCTTCGCCTCGGCGGATCGCACCGCGGCCCTGAACGCGATCATGCATCCGGCGATCGGTGACCGGACGCACGCGCGCATGGCCGAACTGGCCGACCACGGCGTCGTCGTCCACGACGTCCCGCTCCTCGTGGAGAACGGGATGACCGCGCGCTATCACCTGAGCGTCCTCGTCGACGTGTCGGAGGACATCCGCCTCGAGCGCCTCACGACGAGCCGGGGGCTCGACCGCGAGGACGCGCTGCGGCGCATCCGTGCACAGGCCGCTGACGAGCAGCGTCGCCGCGCCTGCGACGCGATCCTCGACAACTCGACCACCGAGCAGCAGCTCGAGGCGCGGTTCAGCACACTGTGGGAGGAGCGGATCGAACCGTTCCGCCGCCATCGTGCGGCGGGAACTCCCGCACAGCCGTCTGAGCTCGCGGCGGGGGAGACGTCCTCGGAGGCGCAGGAGGCGGCGGGGGCGCGCCTGGTCGCCCGGATCGAACGCGCCGCGTCCGCTGCCGGGATGACGTGCACGGCCACCCATGAGCCCGGGCCCCAGGGCGTGGAGATCGCTCTCTCGGTGGTGGACGGAGACACCGCGTCCCGCGTGCGCAGCGTTCTCGCCGATGTGGGGTTCGCACCCGTCGCGGAGGATGCAGCGCCGCACGCAGCGACGGAGCGGTACGCACACACCGATCCGGGGCGCCCGGCGTTCGTCTCCGTCAGCTGAGGTCGCTCCGGCTGAGGTCCGGCTGAGCCCTCCCCAGCCGGACCTCTCCAGCCCGACCTCAGCGCAGCGAGGCGGTGAGGTCGATCGAGACGCCCTTGAGGGCGCGGGAGACGGGGCAGTCCTTCTTCGCCTTCTGTGCGGCAGTGCGGAAGTCCTCCTCGGACAGGCCCGGTACGGCACCGACGGCGTACAGATGGATACCGGTGATCCCGTTCGCGGGGGAGAAGCTGACATCCGCGCCGGTCGAGAGCTCTTCGGGAGGCGTTCCCTGCTGCGTGAGGGCGTTCGACAGCGCCATGGAGAAGCATGCGGAGTGAGCGGCACCGATCAGCTCCTCCGGCGTCGTCGCGCCGTTGGCGCCCTCTGCCCGCGCGGCCCACGTCACGCCGAGCGTGCCGGAGCCGGAGCTGTCCAGCGAGACGGATCCCGAGCCCTCGGGAAGCGTGCCGCGCCAGACCGTGTGCGCCTTCGAGACCGTGTCCATCGATTCCTCCTCATGAGTGGGTATGTCGTACCTCTCACGAGTCTAGGCCGATCTCACGAGTCTGGGCCGACCAGCGGTCGCTGCGGACGAGCGGAGTCCTCTCCCCGTGTCCGTGTGGCGCGCTATCGTGAACCGTATGACTGCGCAGCCACCCGACTCACGCCCCCAGGACGCTCCGCAGAGGCCCGTCCCGCGGGTGGGGCACCGTCCGGAGATCGTCCGCTCCGTCGCACCGTTCGACGTGGTGTCCGACTATCAGCCCTCCGGTGATCAGCCCGCTGCCATCGCGGACATGACGGAGAGGCTGGATCGGGGGGAGAAGGACGTCGTGCTGCTGGGTGCGACCGGCACGGGCAAGTCCGCGACGACCGCTTGGCTGATCGAGCGCATCCAGCGCCCCACGCTGATCATGGCCCACAACAAGACGCTCGCAGCGCAGCTCGCGAACGAGTTCCGCCAGCTGCTGCCGAACAACGCCGTCGAATACTTCGTCTCCTACTACGACTACTACCAGCCGGAGGCGTACGTCCCGCAGACGGACACCTTCATCGAGAAGGACTCGTCGATCAACGACGAAGTGGAGCGGCTGCGGCACTCGGCCACCAACTCCCTGCTCACCCGGCGCGACGTGGTCGTCGTGTCGACCGTCAGCTGCATCTACGGCCTGGGCACCCCGGAGGAGTACGTCGACCGCATGGTGTCGCTGAAGATTGGCGATGAACTCGATCGTGACGAACTGCTGAAGCGGTTCGTCTCGATGCAGTACTCGCGCAACGACATGGCGTTCACCCGGGGCACCTTCCGGGTGCGCGGCGACACGGTGGAGATCATCCCGCAGTACGAGGAGCTGGCGCTGCGCATCGAGTTCTTCGGCGATGAGATCGAGGCCCTCTACACCCTCCACCCGCTCACGGGCGAGATCGTGCGGCAGGAGGAGGTCGTCCACATCTTCCCGGCCAGCCACTACGTCGCCGGCGAAGAGCGGATGGGCCGTGCCATCACGGACATCGAGCAGGAGCTCGCGGACCGCCTCCAGGAGCTGGAGGGGCAGAACAAGCTGATCGAGGCCCAGCGGCTGCAGATGCGCACCACGTACGACCTCGAGATGATGCGGTCGATGGGCTTCACCTCCGGCATCGAGAACTACTCGCGGCACATCGACGGGCGCGCCGGCGGCACGGCGCCCAACTGCCTGCTCGACTACTTCCCGGAGGACTTCCTCCTGGTGATCGACGAATCCCATGCGACGATCCCGCAGATCGGCGGGATGTACGAGGGGGACATGTCGCGCAAGCGCACCCTCGTGGACCACGGGTTCCGGCTGCCCAGTGCGATGGACAACCGGCCGCTGAAGTTCAACGAGTTCCTCGAGCGGATCGGCCAGACCGTGTACCTCTCCGCGACCCCCGGCCCCTTCGAGCTGGAGCGCGCGAACGGCTACGTCGAGCAGATCATCCGTCCGACCGGACTCATCGACCCGAAGGTGACGGTGAAGCCCACCCGCGGGCAGATCGACGACCTGCTGGAGCAGATCCGGGTGCGCGTCGAGCGGAACGAGCGCGTGCTCGTCACGACTCTGACGAAGAAGATGGCTGAGGACCTCACGGACTACCTCCTCGAGCACGACGTGCGCGTCGAATACCTGCACTCCGATGTCGACACCCTCCGCAGGGTGGAGCTGCTCAGTGAGCTGCGGGCAGGCGACTTCGACGTGCTCGTCGGCATCAACCTCCTCCGTGAGGGCCTCGACCTCCCGGAGGTCTCCCTCGTGTCGATCCTGGACGCGGACAAGGAGGGCTTCCTGCGGTCCGCGACCTCACTCATCCAGACGATCGGACGCGCCGCGCGCAACCTGCACGGCGAAGTCCACATGTACGCGGACACGATCACACGGTCGATGCGGCAGGCGATCGATGAGACGGACCGACGGCGCGAGGTCCAGCGGAAGCACAACGAGGAGCACGGCATCGACCCGCAGCCGCTGGTGAAGAAGCTGTCCGACATCACGGAGCGCCTCCGCCGGGAGGACGCGGACACCCGCGAGATCCTCTCAGAATTCGACTACGGCAAGGGCAAGCGGGGCTTCAACGCGACGATCACGGACGAGCAGCGCGCCGCCTTCGAACGCAGCAAGTCCGACGGAGCCCCGCTGGCGCCGCCCGCGGAGGATCTGGTCGAGCTCATCGCCTCGCTGACCGACCAGATGCACGCCGCGGCGGCGGACCTGCAGTTCGAGCTCGCGGCGCGGCTGCGCGACGAACTGGGCGACCTCAAACGCGAACTGCGGCAGATGAAGGAGGCGGGCCACGCGTGAGACGTGTACGATGAGGCGTCGTTGAAGGGGAGTATCCCTCGCTCATCCACGTTCGTCATCACGATCGCAGCACGGCGCGATCCGGATGTGGAGCGGCCCGAACCGGGACCGTGGGAGAGACTTTCGACCGCATGATGCGCACCACTCCTCTGAAAGGCCCCCATGCAAGAGTTCTTCCAGGATCCCTATCACGTGTTCGAGGTCGTCTCGAGCGTCGTGCTCGTGCTGATCCTCGTCGCGGACCTCCTCCTCGTCGTCAAACGGCCGCACACGCCCTCCATGAAGGAGGCCTCTCTCTGGGTCGCCTTCTACGTGGCACTCGCGCTCGTCTTCGCCGGGATCCTCTTCGCGATGGGCGACGCGCAGCGCGGCGGTGAGTTCCTCGCCGGCTGGTTGACGGAGTACAGCCTCAGCATCGACAACCTGTTCGTCTTCGTCATCATCATGACCGGCTTCGCGGTGCCCAAGAAGTACCAGCAGCAGGTGCTCATGGTGGGCATCATCCTGGCGCTGATCTTCCGCGGCATCTTCATCCTCGCCGGCGCCGCGATCATCGAGAGCTTCATCGAGGTCTTCTTCATCTTCGGCGTCTTCCTCCTGTGGACCGCGTGGAAGCAGGCCTTCAGCGGTGACGACGACGAAGACGCGGAGAACGGCTTCATCCGCTTCCTCCGCAAGCGCATCAACATCGCCGACGAATACCACGACAACAAGCTGCGCGTGACGATCGACGGGAAGAAGTTCTGGACCCCGATGCTCATCGTGTTCGTCGCGATCGGCACGACCGACATCATGTTCGCGCTCGATTCGATCCCCGCGATCTTCGGCATCACCCAGGACACCTTCCTCGTGTTCACGGCGAACGTGTTCGCGCTCATGGGCCTGCGCCAGCTCTACTTCCTGCTGGGTGGTCTGCTCGACAAGCTGCCCTACCTCCACTACGGCATCGCCGCGATCCTCGCGTTCATCGGCGTGAAGCTGTTCCTCCACGCCCTCCACGAGACGGACTGGCTGCCGGACGCCTTCACGTCGCAGGTGCCCGTCATCAACACGTGGATGTCGCTGGGCTTCATCGTCACAGCGATGCTGGTCGCCACGATCGCCAGCCTCATCGCGATGCGGCGCAACGAGGAGGCGTCCCTGCGCAGGGACTGACCTCCCCTCCCCAGACGCTGAGGCGCCGGTCACCCTCGTGGGTGACCGGCGCCTCGGCGTGCGTGCCCAGCGGCACGAGGAGCGTCAGGCCTCGAACGGCCCGAACACCGGCGTCCACGACCGCACGAGCGTCTCCGCGATGACGCCCGCGTCGTGGTAGGGATCCTGCGCCAGCAGCTGACTGATCTGGTCCTTCGACTCGCCCCGCATGATCAGGAGGCCCCCGGGCGTGAGCTCGTCCTCGAGCGGACCGGAGGCGAGCAGGGTGCCCGCCTCCAGCTGCGCTGCCTGCCACTCGCGGTGTGCGGGACGGATGCTCATCCGGGTGTCCGTGTCAGGACCGTACGTGTAGGTGACGGCGAAGACTGCCATGGCTCTCCTGTGTGTCGAGGTGGGACTGGTGGGATACTCGTAGCGGTGCGTGTGAGCGCATCGTGATCCGAGACTAACCCCGAAGACCCTCCAGGAGCCCCTCCGTGTCCCGACTCCCGCACATACCCGACGACTTCGCGGACGCCGACACCGTGTGGGACATGTTCGAAGCCCATACGAGGGAGCAGGGCCTGACGCTGTACCCGGCGCAGGAGGAGGCGATCCTCTCCGTCCTGGCCGGCGAGAACACGATCGTCGCCACACCGACCGGTTCGGGGAAGTCCATGGTCGCGCTCGCGGCGCTCTACTACGCGGTGTCCACCGGGCGCACCGCGTACTACACGGCTCCGCTCAAGGCACTGGTGAGCGAGAAGTTCTTCTCCCTCGTCGAGGCGCTGGGCCGGGAGAACGTCGGCATGGTGACGGGCGACAGCTCTGTGAACGCGGATGCCCCCGTCATCTGCGCGACGGCGGAGATCCTGGCCAACCACGCGCTGCGCGAAGGTGCCAATCTCGACGTCGCACTGGTCGTCATGGACGAGTTCCACTACTTCGGCGACCCCCAGCGCGGGTGGGCATGGCAGGTGCCGCTGCTCGAGATGCCGCAGTCGCAGTTCGTGCTCATGTCCGCGACGCTGGGCGACACGACGGAGATCCAGCAGCGGCTCACCGACCTCACGGGCCGCGACACCGCGTACGTCGGTTCGGCGGAGCGCCCCGTCCCGCTCGAGTACGACTACTCCCGGACGGCGCTGTTGGAGAAGCTCGCACAGCTCGTGGCCGAGGACCGCGCACCGGTCTATGTCGTGTCCTTCGTCCAGGCCCGCACGATCGAGCTCGCGCAGTCCATCGTCGCCGCCAATCTCACGACGCGCGCCCAGCGGGATCTGATCGCCGAGGAGGTCCGGGGCTTCCGCTTCGGCAAGGGCTTCGGAGTCACGCTGCGCCGCCTGGTGCTCGCCGGCGTCGGCGTGCACCACGCGGGCATGCTGCCGCGGTACCGCAGGCTGGTCGAGCACCTCACGCTCAAGGGACTGCTGAGCGTCGTCTGCGGGACGGACACCCTGGGAGTGGGCATCAACGTGCCGATCCGCACGGTGCTGCTCACCTCGCTCACGAAGTTCGACGGCCGCCGCGTGCGGCAGCTGCAGGTCCGGGAGTTCCAGCAGATCTCCGGGCGGGCGGGACGCGCGGGCTTCGACGCGGTCGGCTACGTCGTCGTCCAGGCGCCGGAGCACGAGATCGAGAACGCCATCGCGGTCGCCAAGGCCGGTGACGACCCGAAGAAGCGGAAGAAGCTCAAGCGCAAGCAGGCGCCGGAGGGCTTCGTCGGCTGGTCGGAGCAGACGTTCGAGAACCTCATCCACGGCACGCCGGAGCAGCTGCGCTCGCACATGCGCATCACGCACTCGACGATCGTGAACCTGCTGGCGCGCCCGCGCGCCGGGATCGACACGATCAGGGACTTCCTCGAGCGCACGCACGAGACGCGGGATCGGAAGCTCGACCTCATGCTCCGCGCACTGCGGGTGGGGCGCAGCCTCATCGCCGGAGGGGTCGTCGAGCGCGTCGACGGCGGCGAGGGACGGAGCGAGTACCGGTTGAGCGAGGACCTCGGTCCCGACTTCGCGCTGAATCAGCCGCTCAGTCCCTTCGCGCTGGCCGCTCTGGATCTCTTCGACTCGGAGTCCGAGACGTGGGCCATGGACGCGCTGAGCGTCATCGAGGCGACGACGCAGATCCAGCACCACATCATCCGCGGGCAGCTGGACCGGGTGAAGGGCGACGAGCTCGCCGCACTCAAGGCGGACGGGGTCGAGTACACGGAGCGCATGGCCATCCTCGATGAGCTCGACGTGCCGCGGCCCAACGGCGAGGTCCTCGAAGCGGCGTTCGAGTCCTACGCGGAGGCCGCGCCGTGGGTGCGGGAGATCGGCATCGAGCCGAAGGCGATCGTCGCCGACATGATCGAGCAGTCGATGAACTTCTCGCAGTTCGTCGCCTACTACGGGATCAGCCGGGTGGAGGGGGGTCTGCTCCGCTACCTCCTCGACGTGTGGCGGGCACTGGTGCAGACCGTCCCGGTCGACCGGCGGGGCGAGGAGCTGGACGCGATCATCGAATGGCTGGGTGATCTGGTCGTCCGGGTCGATTCCAGCCTCGTCGAGGAGTGGGCGAAGCTCACGGAACCGGGGGAGGAGCTCCCGGACGTCGCGCTGAATGCGCTGGAGAGGACATTCACCTCCGATACCCGCCGCTTCACCGCCGCGGTGCGCAACGCACTCTTCCACCGCGTCCTCCTGGCGGAGCGCGCGGCCTATCGGGAGCTCGGTGCGCTCGACGCCGAATCGGGGTGGGGCACCCGCGAGTGGGAGGACGCGATCGAATCCTTCTACGACGAGTACGGAGAGCTGGGGATCGACGCGAACGCACGGTCCGCCGCGATGGTGAGGATCACGGAATCGGGACGCACCTGGTCCGTGCAGCAGACCCTCGCAGATCCGGACGGAGACCGCGATTGGGCGATCCGCGCGACCGTCGACCTCGACGCCAGCGACGAGGCGGGCGAGGCCGTGGTGCGGATCGACGGGGTGGGTCCGCTCACAGAGGCGTGAGCGTGTCCGTCCCGGTGACTAGAGTGGGGGCGTGACTCCGCAGAACTCCGTGAAGAAGACCACCGTGGCCCCGGCGCACACGTCGTCCCTCGACGACGATGCCCCGGTCATCCGCGTCGAGGGCGCTCGTGCCCACAACCTCAAGGACGCGTCGGTCACCATCCCGCGCGACTCGATGGTGGTGTTCACCGGGCTGAGCGGTTCCGGCAAGTCGTCCCTGGCGTTCGACACGATCTTCGCGGAGGGCCAGCGCAGGTACGTCGAATCCCTGTCCGCCTACGCGCGGCAGTTCCTGGGGCAGGTCGACAAGCCGGACGTCGACTTCATCGAGGGGCTGTCCCCGGCGGTCTCGATCGATCAGAAGTCGACATCGAAGAATCCGCGCTCGACCGTCGGCACGATCACGGAGGTCCATGACTTCCTCCGTCTCCTCTGGGCGCGCATCGGCGTCCCGCACTGCCCGACCTGCGGGGAGGTGATCGAGAAGCAGAGCCCCCAGCAGATCGTCGACCGCCTCCTCGAACTGCCCGAGCGCACCAAGCTGGTGGTGCTCGCACCGCTCGTCCGCGACCGGAAGGGCGAGTTCAAGGACCTCTTCCCGAAGCTCCTGGCCCAGGGGTACTCGCGGGCGATGGTCGACGGGGAGCAGATCCGCCTGGACGACCCGCCGGAGCTGAAGAAGCAGTACAAGCACTCGATCTCCGTGATCGTCGACCGCATCGTCGTCCGCGATGGCATCCGGCAGCGGCTGGCCGACTCCGTGGAGACGGGCCTGGCCCTCTCGGAGGGTCGGATCGACGTCGACCTCGTCGACGAAGGCACAGTGCGCACCTATTCGGAGAACCTCCGGTGCCCCAACGACCACCCCCTGGTCCTCGACGAGATCGAACCGCGCACCTTCTCGTTCAATTCTCCGTTCGGCGCCTGCCCGGCATGCGACGGGATCGGCACCAAGCTGAGCGTCGACGAATCGCTCGTCATCCCGGACGAGGACCTCTCGCTCACAGAGGGCGCGATCGCCCCGTGGGCCACCGGCAAGACGACGGCGCAGTACTTCCTGCGGATCGTCAAGGGGCTCGGCGATGAGCTGGGCTTCGACATGACGACTCCCTGGAAGGACCTGTCCTCATCCGCCCGCACCGCTCTGCTCGAGGGGAAGGACTACAAGGTCCAGGTCCGGTACCGGAACCGGTTCGGCCGGGAGCGCAAGTACTCGACGGGCTTCGAGGGCGTCTTCCAGTACATCCTCCGCAAGCACGAGGAGACGGAATCGGATGCCTCGCGCGAACGCTATGAGGCGTACATGCGGGAGATCCCGTGCGCCGTGTGCGCAGGCGCGCGGCTGCGGCCGGAGGTGCTCGCGGTGACGGTGGGCGACCGCTCGATCGCACAGGTCTCCGCCCTGCCCATCGATGAGGCGGCCGTGTTCCTCGACGGGCTCACCCTGTCGGAGCGCGACGCCGCCATCGCGGCGCAGGTCATGAAGGAGATCAGTGCTCGCCTCCGGTTCCTGCTCGATGTGGGCCTGGACTACCTGAGCCTCGACCGGACCGCCGGCACCCTGTCCGGCGGCGAAGCGCAGCGGATCCGGCTCGCGACGCAGATCGGATCGGGGCTCGTGGGGGTCCTCTACGTCCTCGACGAACCCAGCATCGGTCTGCACCAGAGGGACAACCGTCGCCTCATCGGGACGCTCGCGAAGCTGCGCGACCTCGGGAACACCCTCATCGTCGTCGAGCACGACGAGGAGACGATCGAATCCGCGGACTGGATGGTCGACATCGGTCCGCGCGCCGGTGAGCACGGCGGCGAGATCGTGTACTCGGGACCGGTCGCGGGCATCGTCGACGCGCCGCGGTCCATCACCGGCGACTACCTCTCCGGCCGCTCATTCATCCCGCTGCCGGCGGCGCGGCGCCCCGTGGACCCGGATCGTGTCGTCACCGTGGAACGGGCCCGGGAGAACAACCTCAAGGACGTGACGGTCGACTTCCCGCTGGGCGTATTCACCGCCATCACCGGCGTGTCCGGATCGGGCAAGTCCACCCTGGTCAACGACATCCTCTACACGGAGCTCGCGAACAGGCTCAACAAGGCTCGCCGGGTGCCCGGTCGACACAAGCGGATCACGGGTCTGGAGAACCTGGACAAGGTCATCCACGTCGACCAGTCGCCGATCGGACGCACACCGCGGTCCAACCCCGCCACCTACACCGGGGTGTTCGACCATGTCCGCAGGCTCTTCTCCGAGACAGAGGTCTCCCGTGTCCGCGGCTACCAGCCGGGCCGGTTCTCCTTCAACGTGAAGGGCGGCCGCTGCGAGAACTGCAAGGGCGACGGCACGATCAAGATCGAGATGAACTTCCTGCCGGACGTCTACGTCCCGTGCGAGGTCTGCGAAGGGGCCCGCTACAACCGGGAGACCCTCGAAGCCACGTTCAAGGGCAGGTCGATCGCAGAGGTCCTCGACATGCCGATCGACGAGGCCGCGGAGTTCTTCGAGGCGGTTCCGGCGATCTCCCGCCATCTGCGGACCCTCGTGGAGGTGGGGCTCGGCTACGTGCGCCTCGGACAGCCGGCGACGACGCTGTCCGGCGGTGAGGCGCAGCGCGTCAAGCTGGCCTCCGAACTGCAGAAGCGCACCCGCGGGCGCACCGTCTACGTCCTCGACGAGCCGACGACCGGCCTCCACTTCGAGGACATCTCCCGGCTGCTGGCCGTGCTCCAGGGTCTCGTGGACAAGGGCAACACGGTCCTCGTCATCGAGCACAACCTCGACGTCATCGGATCGGCGGACCATGTCATCGACATGGGTCCGGAGGGCGGCCGCGGCGGCGGCAGCGTGGTCGCTGAGGGCACGCCGGAGCAGGTCGCGCAGCAGGCGGACAGCCACACGGGCCAGTACATCGCGGAGCTGCTGCGCAGGAGGAGCGTCGGTGGACCCCAGTGAGTACCGGCCCGCGTCGGGGGAGATCCCGACACAGGCGGGGGTCTACCGCTTCCGCGACGAGGACCGACGGGTCCTCTACGTCGGGAAGGCGAAGAACCTCCGGCAGCGCCTGAACTCGTACTTCGCGGATCCGGCCGGACTGCACCCGCGCACGTTCCGCATGGTCCATTCCGCGTCGTCGGTCGAATGGACGGTCGTCACGACGGAGGTCGAGGCCCTCCAGCTCGAATGGACGTGGATCCGCGAGTTCTCCCCGCGGTTCAACGTCATGTTCCGCGACGACAAGTCGTACCCCTATCTGGCGATCACGACCCAGGACCGTGTCCCGCGGGTCTACGTGACACGGGGAAAACGCAGGAAGGGCGTCACCTACTTCGGCCCCTTCGGCCAGGCCTGGGCGATCCGCGAATCCCTCGATCAGCTGCTGCGCGTGTTCCCGGTCCGCACGTGCACCTCGGGCGTCTTCAAGCGCGCGGAGCGCAGCGGCAGGCCCTGCCTGCTGGGCTACATCGGGAAGTGCTCGGCCCCCTGCGTCGGCCGGGTGAGCGAAGACGAGCACCGCGACCTGATCCGCGGCATCACCGACTTCATGTCCGGTTCGACGGGCACGATGATCTCGTCCCGGAAGAAGGAGATGGCGGCTGCGGCCGCGGACCTCGACTACGAGCAGGCGGCACGGCTGAGGGACCAGATCCAGGCGCTGGAGACGGTGCTGGCGAAGAACGCCGTCGTCCTGTCCATGAATGTGGACTGCGACATCTTCGCCCTCCATCTGGACGAGCTCGAAGCGGCCGTCCAGGTGTTCCACGTGCGCGGCGGCCGGATCCGCGGTGAGCGCGGCTGGATCGTCGAGCGCCTCGAGGGCACGACCCGCGGGGAACTCACTTCCGACTACCTCCGTCAGGCCTACGGCGACGTGGATCCCAGAGCCGTCCCGCCCGAAGTGCTCGTCGATGTCGGTCCGGACGATCCCGGGTCGATGGAGGCATGGCTGCGAGAGCGGCGCGGCGGCAGTCGCGTGACGCTGAGAGTCCCGGAACGTGGTGAGAAGAAGGCTCTGCTCGACACCGTCCGGCAGAACGCAGAGCAGTCGCTGGTGCTGCACCGCACACGGAGGGCGTCGGATCTCACGACCCGCAGTGAGGCGCTGCGGGAGGTCCACGAGGTGCTCGGACTCGATGAGCCGCCGCTGCGGATCGAGTGCATCGACAACTCCCACACACAGGGGCAGGACGTCGTCGGCTCCCTGATCGTCTTCGAGGACGGGCTGCCGAAGAAGCGCGACTACCGGCACTTCTCCGTGCGCGGAGAGGCGGCGCGCGACGACACGTCGGCGATGTACGACGTCGTGTCCCGACGCTTCTCCCGCTATCTCGAGAGCCTGGCCTCCGACGAACCGGACGAGCGCTTCGGTTACCGTCCGTCTCTGCTGCTGGTCGACGGAGGCCCGCCCCAGGTGTCCGCGGCACGCAGGGCGCTGGACGACCTGGGGCTCGCAGGAATCGCGGTCGCGGGCCTCGCGAAGAGGCTCGAGGAGGTCTGGCTGCCGGGCGACGACTACCCGACGGTGTTCCCCCGCAGCTCCGAAGGGCTCTACCTGCTGCAGCGGATCCGCGACGAGGCGCACCGCTTCGCGATCTCCTACCATCGGAAGAAGCGGGCCGCGACTGCCAAGGCATCTGCACTCGATGCGATCCCAGGACTCGGGCCCGCCCGGCGGAAGGCTCTCCTCAAGCAGTTCGGGTCGGTCGCACGGATCCGCAAGGCCTCTGTGGAGGACCTCCAGCAGGCCGAGGGTGTCGGCGCAGCTCTGGCGGCTACGATTCACGAAGGACTGAAGGAAGGGGCTGCACAGGATGACAGCTGACACCGCCGCTCGGGGGCACCAACCCGAAGTCGTCCTCGTGACCGGGATGTCCGGCGCAGGCAAGACGACGGCCGCGCGCGTCCTCGAGGACCTCGACTGGTTCGTCGTCGACAACCTGCCGGCCCAGATGATCCCTGCGCTGCTCGAGCTCGTCGGTCGTGCCGAGGGGGCACTGCCCAGAGTCGCGATCGTCACGGACATCCGGGGCCGCGGCACGCAGAGGACCGACCTGGCGGCGGCGGTCGATGAGTACCTCCACCAGGGCGTCGCCCTGCGGGTCCTCTTCCTCGATGCCGGTGACGACATGCTGGTGCGCCGGTACGAATCCGTCCGCCGCCCTCATCCCATCCAGGGCGAGGGCACGCTGCTCGACGGGATCTCCGCGGAACGCGCGGTCCTGGAGAACCTGCGCCACCGGGCGGACGTCGTCATCGACACCTCCGACCTCAACGTCCACGAACTGGCCCGCGAGGTGCGCAGCGCCTTCGCGGAGAACGGCGGCGATGCACTGCGCATCACCGTTCTGAGCTTCGGGTTCAAGTACGGGATCCCCAAGGACGCGGATCATGTGGCGGACGTGCGGTTCCTGCCGAACCCCCACTGGGTCCCGCACCTGCGCCCGTTCAACGGCACGGATTCCGAAGTGGCGGACTACGTCTTCCAGAAGCCGAACGCCTCCGCATTCCTCGATGACTACACCCGCGCGCTGGCGACCGCGGTCGCCGGGTACCTGGACGAGGGACGTGCCTTCGCGACCGTCGCACTGGGCTGCACGGGCGGCAAGCACCGCTCCGTCGCGATGTCAGAAGAGCTCGCCCGCCGCCTGCGCCAGGCGACGGGCGTGCGGGTCTCGGTCCGGCATCGGGACCTCGGCAGTGAGTGAGGGATCATGAGCGCACACGGAGCACCTGACATGGGGCGGGCCCCCAGTACCGAAGAGCTGCCGCTGCTGCTGGGCGGCGTCTTCGGCCGCAAGCACGACGAGCACGGGCGCAGGGACGAGCCGCGCATCGTGAGCTTCGGCGGCGGTCACGGCCTCTACGCGGCGCTGCGCGCCTTCCGCCTCATCACGGAGAACCTCACCGCGGTGGTGACGGTCGCAGACGACGGCGGGTCATCGGGCCGGCTCCGCAGTGAACTGGGCGGTCTGCCGCCGGGAGATCTGCGGATGGCGCTCGCGGCGCTCTGCGACGACGGGGAGTGGGGACGCGTCTGGCGCGACGTGATCCAGCACCGCTTCACGTCTGCCGGTTCTCTCGAGGGGCATGCTGTGGGGAACCTCCTCATCGCGGCGCTGTGGCAGATCCACGACGACCATGTGGTCGGACTCGACTGGATCGCCCGACTGCTGCGCGCCCACGGCAGGGTCCTGCCCATGTCGTCGCTGCCGCTGACGATCGAGGCGGACGTCCAGTCCGCTCCGAACGAACCGACGACGGTCATCCGCGGTCAGTCCGTCCTGGCGGCGACGCCCGGCAGAGTGACCGAGGTGCGACTGGACCCCGGCTCCCCGCCGGCCCGCAGCGAGACGATCGCGGCCGTCCAGCAGGCCGACGTCCTCAACCTGGGGCCCGGCTCGTGGTACACATCGGTTATGCCGCACCTCCTGGTGCCGGATCTGGCCCGGGCGATCTGCGAATCGGACGCGCTGCGCACGCTCACGCTGAATCTGGGTGCCGCACCGGGGGAGACGGCGGATCTGTCCCTGGTCGATCACCTGCAGTCCCTGCACAACCATGCACCGGAGCTCAGACTCGACTACGTCCTCGTCGATGCGGTGGCCGCGGCGGGCGAGCCCGCGCTCGTCGACATCGCCGCGTCGCTGTTCGGGGCGACGGTGCGCACCCATCCGCTCACCTCACGGCGGCCCCGCCAGCACGACAGCCTCAAGCTGGCGGCCTGCTACCGTGACATGCTGCTGGACTCCGGGCTGCTCGCGGAGGAGCAGTGGTGACGGACGACAGAACGAAGGAGGCGGAGTGCCCATGGCACTGACCGCGCAGGTCAAGGACGAGGTCGCTCGGTTCGATGTGATGCGGGTGTCCGCCCGGAAGGCGGAGGTGTCGGCGATGCTCAGGTTCGCCGGGGCCCTGCACCTGTCGGGCGGATCCATCCTCATCGAGGCGGAGCTGGACACCGCCGCCGCCGCTCGGCGACTCCGCGGGGAGATCCACGATCTCTTCGGGCACGCATCGGAGATCATCGCGATCACGGGCAGCGGCCTGCGGCGGGGGAGCAGGTACATGGTCCGCGTGACCGCCAACGGCGCCGCACTCGCGCGGCAGGCGGGCCTGCTCGACGCCCGGGGCCGCCCCGTGCGCGGACTCCCGTCGACCATCGTCAACGGCGCGGTGGCCGACTGCGAGGCCGCGTGGCGGGGCGCCTTCCTCGCGCACGGATCCCTCACGGAACCGGGTCGCTCTGCGGCACTGGAGATCACCTGCCCCGGTCCGGAGGCGGCGCTCGCACTGGTGGGAGCCGCTCGTCGCCTCTCCATCACGGCGAAGGCGCGCGAGGTGCGCGGCACCGATCGCGTCGTCATCCGCGACGGCGACGCGATCGCGGCACTGCTGACCCGGATGGGTGCCCACGATGCTGTGCTGGTCTGGGAGGAGCGCCGCATGCGCCGCGAGGTGCGGGCGACCGCGAACCGCCTGGCGAACTTCGACGATGCGAACCTGCGCCGGTCGGCACGCGCCGCGGTGGCCGCCGGGGCGCGCGTCGAACGGGCGCTGGAGATCCTCGGCGACGACGTGGCAGAGCACCTCCGCTATGCGGGGACGCTGCGGCTCACCCACAAGCAGGCTTCTCTCGAGGAGCTCGGCCAGCTCGCGGATCCCGTCATGACGAAGGACGCGGTCGCCGGTCGCATCCGACGACTCCTCGCGACCGCGGACAAGCGGGCGGAGGAGATAGGCATCCCCGGCACGGACGCGCACCTCACATCGGAGATGCTCGAAGAGGAATGAGAGGAGCTCCACCCATGACCACTCGCATCGGCATCAACGGCTTCGGACGCATCGGACGGTCCTTCCTGCGCCAGTCACTGGCCGCGGACGGCGTCGACGTCGTCGCGGTGAACGATCTCACCGACAACGGATCACTCGCCCACCTGCTGAAGTACGACTCCGTCTGGGGCCGGATCGGCGCGGAGGTGACGCACGACGACAGCTCCCTCATCGTCGACGGCCGCAGCATCCGCGCGACGGACCACTCCGTCCCCGCAGACATCCCGTGGGCCGAATACGGCGTCGACATCGTCATCGAGGCGACCGGTCGCTTCAAGACCGCTGATCAGGCCCGGGGCCACCTGGAGGCGGGCGCGAAGTCCGTCATCCTCTCCTCGCCCGGCAAGGGGATCGACGGGATGTTCGTGATGGGCGTCAACCACACGGACTTCGACCCGGCCCAGCACACGATCATCTCGAACGCCTCGTGCACGACGAACTGCCTCGCACCGGTCGCGAAGGTACTGCATGAGGGCGTCGGCATCCGGTCGGGCCTCATGACCACGGTGCACGCGTACACGGGCGACCAGCGGCTGGTCGACGGCAACCACAAGGACCCCCGCCGTGCGCGGGCCGCTGCGGTCAATGTCGTCCCGACCACGACCGGCGCCGCCGCCGCGGTGGGCCGGGTCCTGCCGGAGCTCGACGGACGCCTCAGCGGCATCGCCGTCCGCGTGCCGGTCCCGACAGGCTCGCTCGTGGACCTCGTCTTCACCCCGGAACGGGCGACCGATGTCGCCGAGGTGAACGCGCTGCTGCGCGACGCCGCGGCAGGCGAGCTCGCCGGGATCCTGGCCTACACCGAGGACCCCATCGTCTCCTCCGACATCGTCATGGACGACCACTCGGCGGTCGTCGACGGCCTGCTCACGGAGCAGGTGGGCGACCAGATCAAGGTGATCGCCTGGTACGACAACGAATGGGGCTACTCGCACCGTCTGCTCGACCTCGCCGCGTACATCGGCACAGAGCTCTCCTGAGGCCGTCCAGGCCCGCGTCCAGCCCGAAAGGAACCCCATGCTGACCCTCACTCCCTCCGTCGACGTCGCGAGCCGGCGCGTGCTCGTGCGCAGCGACCTCAACGTCCCCCTGGCGGACGGCGCCATCGCGGACCGCGGTCGGATCACGGCGTCGGCCCCGACCATCCGCTCGCTCGCCGAGGCCGGGGCCCGCGTGATCGTCGTCGCCCACCTGGGAAGGCCGAAGGGCGCACCGGTGGCCGAGCTGACGCTCGCTCCCGTCGCCGAGGCCCTGGCCGAGGAGATCGGACGGCCCGTCGCCTTCGCGTCGGACACGGTGGGGGAGTCGGCCCGGGCTTCGGTGGATGCACTCGCCGACGGCGACGTCGTCCTGCTGGAGAACCTGCGGTTCAACGCGGGGGAGACGGCGAAGGACGATGCGGAGCGCGGAGCGTTCGCCCGGCAGCTCGCACAGTTCGCGGATCTCTTCGTGTCGGATGGGTTCGGCGTAGTCCACCGCAAGCAGGCGAGCGTCTTCGATGTGGCGCGCCTCGTCCCGGCCTACGCGGGCGGACTCGTGGCCGCTGAGGTGGAGGTCTCACGCAGGCTGCTGGAGGACCCGGCCCGCCCGTATGCCGTGGTGCTGGGCGGATCGAAGGTCTCGGACAAGCTGGGCGTGATCGACAGCCTGCTGGACCGTGCCGACCTGCTGGCGATCGGCGGCGGGATGGTGTTCACGTTCCTCAAGGCGCAGGGCCATGCGATCGGGGCGAGTCTCGTGGAGGAGGACCAGCTCGACACGGTGCGGGGATACCTGGCCAAGGCCGCGGAGAAGGGCGTGGAGATCCTCCTGCCCCAGGACATCGTCATGGCGGCCTCGTTCGACCGCGACGCGGACCACTGGACGGTCGAGGTCGACGCGCTCGAATCGACGCCCGCCGGAGCGGCCGCACTCGGACTGGACATCGGACCGCGCGCGGCCGCCGCCTATGCGGAGCGGATCCGTTCCGCGCAGACGGTGTTCTGGAACGGCCCCATGGGCGTCTTCGAGTTCCCCGCGTTCGCCGCAGGCACGAAGGCGGTGGCTGAAGCACTCACGAGCGCACGCGGCGGTCGCGCGGACGGCAGGCTGACCGTGGTCGGCGGCGGCGATTCCGCCGCCGCGGTCCGCGCACTCGGCTTCGCGGACGTTGACTTCGGACACATCTCGACCGGCGGGGGCGCCTCGCTCGAATTCCTCGAGGGGCGCACCCTCCCCGGCCTCGACGTCCTGGAGGGATGACTCATGGCACAGGCACAGGCACAGACACCAGCGCAGGCACAGGCGCAGCGCACTCCGCTCATCGCGGGGAACTGGAAGATGAACCTCGACCACTTCGAGGCACTGACACTCGTGCAGAAGCTCGCCTGGGCACTGCGGGACGCGAAGGTGGATCTCAGCGCCATCGACGTCGCGCTGCTGCCCCCCTTCACGGACATCCGCTCCGTCCAGACCCTGGTGCAGGGCGAGAAGATGGATCTGGCCTACGGCTCCCAGGACCTCTCACAGCACGACGCGGGCGCGTACACCGGAGACGTCTCCGGTGCGTTCCTCACACGACTCGGCTGCCAGTACGCCCTCGTCGGGCACAGCGAACGGCGGGAGCACCACGCCGAGGACGACGCGCAGGTGCGCGCGAAGCTCACCGCAGCCCTGCGGCACGGCCTGACTCCCATCCTCTGCGTGGGCGAAGCGCTCGACGTGCGCCGGGCCGGGGACCACATCAGCCACGTCCTGGCACAGGTGGATGCCGCACTCGACGGCTCCTCGGCAGATGACCTGGCAGGACTCGTCATCGCCTACGAACCCGTGTGGGCCATCGGCACGGGAGAGACCGCCGGCCCGGCCGAGGCGCAGGAGATGGCCGCTGCCATCCGCGCGCGCGTCGTCGAGACGCACGGTACGACATGCGGCGATTCGACACGAATCCTGTACGGCGGCAGCGTCAAGACGGACAACGCCGCCGCGATCGTGTCAGCCGACGACGTCGACGGAGCACTCGTCGGGGGAGCCAGTCTCGACCCGACGGGATTCGCTGACCTCATCGCCGCAGTACACCGAGTAGACTGAGGTCATTATGGAGATCCTCAACTGGACGCTGATCGCGCTCCTCACCCTCACCAGTGCCTTCCTGATCCTTCTCATCCTCATGCACAAGGGGAAGGGCGGAGGCATGTCGGACATGTTCGGCGGCGGTATGAGCTCGTCGCTCGGTTCGTCGGGTGTCGCAGAGCGGAACCTCAATCGGTTCACCACGCTGGTGGCGATCGTCTGGGTGGCGAGCATCATCCTTCTCGGCGTCGTCGTCCGCTTCACCTGAACCAGCACCGCACACGGAAGGCCCGGAGGATTTCTCCTCCGGGCCTTCGTCGTCTGCAGAGACGTCGTCATCTGCGGAGCAGCGTCAGCGGGCGCGCTCGTCCGTATCGGTTCCCGTGACGGTGTCCGCTGCTTCGTCCGTCTCCGCTGAGACCTCCGATTCGACGGGGGCGTCCGATTCAGCATGGGCGTCCGGTTCAGCGATGCTGTCGACCTCGCCGACCGGATCAGCCTCATCGATGGCGTCTGCTTCATCGGCGGCGTCCGCTTCATCGACGGCGTCCACGTCGTCGGCTGCGTCCACCGTGTCGACGGGATCCGCTCCTTCGTCTCCGGCTTCCGAGGGCTCTTCGGCCGCAGCGACCTCGTCCTCGGGCCGGCGCGGTGCCGCATCGGGCAGCGATTCGATCGCGGCGAGCAGATGCGCCACGCCGGCCTGGCGGTCCGTGAGCGTCAGATGGACGACGCGGCGGCCGAGGTCCGCGAGCACCTGCGCATCGCCGTCGGCCTGAGCGGTCTGCAGTCGGGCGAAGTCGAAGCCGGCCTCGGGCACGTCGACCGTCGGTCCGGAGTCAGGATCAGCGGAGATGAAGAGGAACGTCCCATCAGGACGCCCGCCTTTGTGGAACTGGCCCGTCGAGTGGAGGTACCGAGGCCCCCATCCGAAGGTGACGGTTCCACCCGACTTCCGGGCGAGCAGTTCGCGCAGCGAGGCCGCGGCCTCATCGTGCTCGGCACTCAGGAACGCCTGCACGGCGAGGTAGCCGTCCTCGTCGTCCGGGGACGGGAAGAGGCCGGCGACGGTCGAGGCGAGAGACTGCCCGGCATCGCCGGCACCCGCAGGTTCGTCTGCATCGGAGTCCGTCGCTGTGCGCCCCGGGGCGTCCTCACCGGCGGACACCGGTGCGCTCTCCAGCGCCCGGACGATGACGGGACCATCGACGAGGGTCGGTGCGGCCTCGTCGTCGTCCTGCGCTGACGCATCGGACTGCAGCAGGGCGCGTGCACGCTCCTTGGCATCCTCCACATCCGGCTGGTTGAAGGGATCGACGCCGATGCCCGCGCACAGCAGCGCGGTCGCGGTCTCCCACACCAGCAGCTGAGAGCCCAGCGGGGCCTCGTAGGAGACGGCCACACCGGAGATCGGCTGATGCGTCCCGATCGCCGGTCCGAGGTACCCGAGCGCGGTGGCCGCGTGCGCGTCCTCGAAGCCGGGCGCCTCCACGGATCCGCACGCGACGGGAAGCATGCCCACCCCGTCCTTGCCGGACGACTCAGCGATCAGCTGCTCGAGCCAGCCCGGGAGCCCGGCGAGGGAATCGTCGGTCGCGGCCATCGCCAGGGTGCGCACGCCGCGAGCGTGCGCGGCCGTCAGCAGCGCACCGATGCGCAGAGCAGGATTGTCCGGATCGTCCGTGCGCACTGCGTCTGCGACCGCGGCGGCCTCGTCGACGACCTGCTGGACGTCCGCTCCTGCGAGCCCGGCGGGGACCAGCCCGAACGCGGCGAGTGCGCTGTAGCGCCCCCCGACGCTGGGATCCGTGAGGAAGACGCGGCGCCATCCCTCCTCCAGCGCCTGCTCGGCCATGGGGGTGTCGGGGTCCGTCACCGCGATCAGTCGGCCGCGGGGCTCGATGCCCGCGGCCAGCAGGGCCTGGGCGAACGCCGAGGCCGCGCAGACCGTCTCGATCGTCGTGCCGGACTTCGTGGCGACGACCATGGCCGACCGCTCGAGGTCCCCGCCATCGCTGAGCGCGGAGATGGCCAGCGGGTCCGTGCTGTCGAGGACGACCAGGTCCGCATCGTGTGCTCGTGCGATGACTTCTGCGCCCAGGGACGAACCGCCCATCCCCGCGAGGATGATGCGGTCGACGCCGTCCTCAGCGAGCTCGGCGCGCAGGGTGTCGATCTGCTCGATGAGTCCGGCGGCGCGCGTGTGCAGGTCGGTCCAGCCCAGACGCGTCGCGGCGAGCTCTGCGGCCTCCGGGCCCCAGACCGTCGCATCGCGCTGCGCGATGCGGGAGGCGAGGCGCAGGTCCACCATGCGGGTCAGCTCCGCCTCGAACACGTCGGGGGCCGGGAATCCGATGTCTGTGGTCATCACTGCTCCTTCACTCGTCGGAGCGGCCCGAGGCTGTGCCGCTCGCGTCTGTCCCGTCCGCACCCGCGAGCCGACCGGCCACTGTGGCGACCAGCTCGTCCCAGCTCGCGGAGAACTTCTCGAGGCCCTCGCGCTCCAGCTTGTCCATCACGTCGGCGTAATCGATGCCGAGCCCGGAGAGCGAGTCGAAGTGCGCGTCGGCCGCGACATAGGTGCCGGGCATCGAGTCACCGCCGACGGTGCCGTGGTCGGCGAACGCGTCGAGGGTCTTCTCCGGCATCGTGTTCACGGTGTCCGGCGTCACGAGCCCGGTCACGTACATCGTGTCCGGGTAGGAGGGATCCTTCGTCCCCGTCGAGGCCCAGAGCAGCCGCTGTGCGCGGGCGCCTGCGGCCTCGAGGACTCGGAAGCGCTCCGAGTCGAACACCTGCGAGCGCACGCGGTGAGTGAGTCGGCAGTTGGCCAGTCCCGCCTCGCCCCGCAGGCCGGATGCCTGCTCCGTGCCGATCGCAGCGAGACGGGCATCGACCTCCGCGTCGATCCGGGACACGAAGACGGAGGCGACGGAGTGCAGGGTCGAGAGGTCGACTCCGGCCTCGCGGGCCCGCTCGAGTCCGGAGAGGTAGGCCTCGACGACCTTCCGGTACTGGTCGAGGCTGAAGATCAGCGTGACGTTGACGCTGATCCCGCGCTCCAGGACACGAGGGATGGCGAAGACGCCTTCTTCAGTCGCGGGGATCTTGATCATGACGTTGGGACGGTCCACGGCCGAGGCGAGACGGCTGGCCGCCTCGATCGTTCCCTCGCCGTCGTGGGCCAGGGACGGGGACACCTCGAGGGAGACGCGCCCGTCGGCGCCCTCTGTGCGCTGCCAGACGGGCTCGAGCAGATCACAGGCCGCACGGACGTCGGCCACGGTCAGCGCGTCGATCGCCTCCTCGGGGGAGACCCCGGCCCGTGCCAGTTCGTCCGTCTGCTCCGTGTACGCGGCGTCGGAGGCGATCGCGGATGCGAAGATCGTCGGGTTCGTCGTGACTCCGACGATCGAGCGCGTCTCGACCAGTTCGGCCAGCGACCCCGATTCGAGGCGCGTGCGCGACAGGTCGTCGAGCCACACGGAGACGCCGGCGGCGCTCAGTTCTGCGAGCGGTGCGTTCTGCTGCATCATGCCTTCCCGGAGACGGCGGCCAGTGTGTCGCGGGCGGCGCCGGCGACGGCCTCGGCGGTGAACCCGAACTTCTCGAAGAGGAGCGCTCCGGCGGCGGACGCGCCGTAGTGCTCGAGCGAGACGGCACGCCCGTGCGTGCCGAGCCAGCGGTGCCAGCTCTGGGCGATGCCCGCCTCGACGCTCACGCGTGCGCGCACCGATGACGGCAGGACCTCTTCCCGGTACTCCGGCGTCTCCTGCTCGAACCACTCCATGCAGGGGACGGACACGACGCGGGCGCGGGTGCCCTCCGCTGCGAGTGCCTCGCGTGCTGCGAGTGCCAGCTGCACCTCGGAGCCCGAGGCCATGAGGATGACGTCCGGCTCGCCCTCACTGTCCGCGAGCACGTACGCACCGCGGCGCGCACCGTCGGCATCCGCGACTGCGGTCCGGTCGAGGACCGGCAGGCCCTGGCGCGTGAGGACCAGGCCGGAGGGGCCGTCGGCGCGCTCGAGGACGCGCAGCCAGCAGACGGCCGTCTCCGTCGCGTCGGCGGGCCGGACCACGTCCAGTCCGGGGATCGCACGGAGTGCGCTCACGTGCTCGACCGGCTGGTGGGTGGGACCGTCCTCGCCGACGCCGATGGAGTCGTGCGTCCACACGAAGATGTTGGGCAGCTGTTGCAGCGCCGCGAGGCGCACAGCGGGTCGCTGGTAGTCGCTGAAGACCAGGAACGTGCCGTTGTAGGGACGGGTCGGACCGTGCAGCGCGATGCCGTTGCAGACGAGCCCCGCAGCGAACTCGCGGACTCCGAAGTGGAGGTTCCGGCCGTAGGGGTTGCCCGGGAACATCGTCGAGGAGCGCTCAACGGGCAGGAACGACGGCTCGCCCTTCACGAGGGTGTTGTTCGATCCCGCGAGGTCGGCCGAACCGCCCCACAGCTCCGGCATGAGAGGCGCGATCGCGTTCAGGACGGTGCCGGAGGCCGCGCGGGTCGCGATCGAGGCACCGGCCTCGAAGGCGGGCAGCGCGTCTGCCAGTCCGTCCGGGAGGTCGCCGGACTGCAGACGGTCGAACAACTGGGCGCGCTCGGGGTGAGCCGCGCGCCAGGCCTCGAACCGGGTGGTCCAGTCGGCGTGCGCGGCGGCTCCGCGGTCGCCCACCGCGCGTGTGTGCGCGAGCACCTCATCCTCGACGATGAAGCTGTTCTCCGGGTCGAACCCGAGCAGCTCCTTCGTCGCCGCCACTTCGTCCGCTCCGAGTGCGGCGCCGTGCGCTGCCCCGGTGTTCTGCACGTTCGGTGCAGGCCAGCCGATGATCGTGGACAGGCGGATGAAGGAGGGACGCGGATCGGACTTCGCGGCCTCGAACGCGTCGTGGAGGGCATCGACGTCCTCGCGGTACTCCGCACCGCCGTGCGTGAAGTCCACATGCTGCACGTGCCAGCCGTATGCCGCGTACCGGGCCTCGGGGTCCTCGGTGAAGGCGATGGAGGTGTCGTCCTCGATCGAGATCCGGTTGTCGTCCCACAGCACGACGAGGTTCCCCAGCTGCTGGGTGCCGGCCAGTGACGACGCCTCGCCGGAGACTCCCTCCTGCAGGTCGCCGTCACCGGCGATGACCACGACGCGGTGGTCGAAGACGGATTCGCCGGCAGGTGCCTCAGGATCGAACAGACCGCGCTCACGGCGCTGCGCCATGGCCATCCCGACCGCCGAGGCCAGGCCGGACCCCAGGGGACCGGTGGTGATCTCGACTCCTGCGGTGTGGCCGACCTCGGGGTGGCCCGGGGTGAGTGAGCCCCACGTGCGGAGAGCCTTCAGGTCATCGAGCTCCAGTCCGGTGCCCGACAGGAAGAGCTGGATGTACTGGGTGAGGCTCGAGTGCCCCGCGGACAGCACGAAGCGGTCGCGGCCGACCCAGGCCGGATCGGCCGGATCGTGGACCAGGCCCTGCTGGTAGAGGTAGTACGCGGCGGGGGCGAGGCTCATGGCCGTCCCGGGATGCCCGTTCCCGACCTTCTCCACCGCGTCCACGGCGAGGAGTCGTGCGGTGTCGACGGCCCGGCTGTCGAGAGAGGACCACGTGAGGCTGCTCGTGCTGGTCATGCGCGCGATTCGTTCCTTCAGGAAGGCTGCTTGCCCGCCCACGTCGGGAGGGCACTGACGGGCCTCACTCTACCGGGACGCGCCGGTTGTGCAGTGCATGTGCAGAACTCTTCTACGAGGGATAGAATCAATCAGACGACCCCACCACCAGGAAGGCGCAGCCGACACCGTGTCTCTCCCTCATCGCCCCGCGCACAACCACTCCGCAGAAGAGAAGCCTCTGCAGCGGACGATCGACGAACGGCGCGCAGGAGCGCGCGGCACAGGGTCGCTGGGTGACACCATCCGCGCCTACGTCGCGCTCACCAAGCCGCGCGTCATCGAACTGCTCCTCGTCACGACCGCACCCGTCATGTTCCTCGCGGAGCGCGGCCTGCCGAACCTCTGGCTCGTCGTCGCGACGCTGATCGGCGGAGCGGCGGCAGCGGCCTCGGCCTCCGTCTTCAACTGCATCGCAGACCGCGACATCGACGCGAAGATGCGACGCACGGAGAACCGTCCGCTCGTGACCGGTGAGATCACACCGCGCGCCGCGACCATCTTCGCCTTCGCGCTGGGCTTCGGCTCGATCTTCTGGCTGGGCGGCTTCACGAACTGGGTCGCAGCCGGCCTCACTGCCATCGCGATCCTCCTGTACGCCGTGTTCTACACGCTCGTCCTCAAGCGTCGCACGACCCAGAACATCGTCTGGGGTGGAGCCGCGGGCTGCATGCCCGTGCTCATCGGCTGGTCCGCCGTCACCGGCTCGCTCAGCTGGGAGCCGCTGCTGCTGTTCCTGGTCGTCTTCTTCTGGACGCCGCCGCACTACTGGCCGCTGGCCATCAAGTACAAGGCGGACTACGAAGCGGCGGATGTGCCGATGCTGCCGAACAAGGTCCCGCCGACGAACGTCGCCAAGCAGATGATCTGGTACACGGTCGCGATGCTGGCAGCGTCGTTCGCGCTCATCGCCGTCGCGCCGATGGGCCCGGTGTACATCATCGCCTCCGTCGCGGCTGGGGCCTGGTTCCTCTGGGAGTGCATCGCCTTCATCAAGCGCGCGAAGGCCGGGCTGTCCGGTACACGACTGCGTGCGATGCGCGTCTTCCACGGATCGATCACCTACCTGTCCGTGCTCTTCCTCGCAGTGGCGATCGACCCGTTCCTCAACCCCTGGGCCTGATGAGAACGTCCCCGCGGGGACGCGAAGTCCGAGATCTCGGACTCTGCGTCCCCGCGGGGACGTTTCTCTGTGGCGGGCAGCTCAGGCGGCTGTGGCCTCCGCGGCGTCGTCGGAGCGGAGCTCGACACCGTTCTCGCGGGCGAGCCGCGCTTCGCGCTCACGGACGCGGGGGATGATCTCCTCGCCGAACGTCGTGAGCTCCTCCTGGAAGTGGAGGTACGCCGTCAGGAGCAGATTCACTCCCTGCTTCTTGTACTCGATGATCCTGTCGGCGATCTCGTCGAACGTGCCGATCAGACCGGTCTTGAAACCGTCGTTGTACTGCACGAGGTCTTCGAAGGACGAATCCGCCCACATTCCCTTCTTGTCCCCGGTCGACGCCCCCGCGTGCTGGACGGACCGCTGGAAGCCCTCCACCGCGGGGCGGTGAGCGTTGCCGACGATGTCTCGCAGCTGCTCGACCGCCTCGTCGTGCGTGTCGCGAGCGATCACGAACCCGTTGATGCCGAACCGCGGTGCGACCGGGGCGCTCCGCTCACCGGACTGGGAAGCCGCGATCACGCCTGCGACGTTATCGGCGTAGTCCTCGAGCGTGCGACCGTTCGAGAAGTACCAGTCCGCCACGCGACCGGCGGTCGCCTGTGCCGCCGATGAGTTGCCGCCGAAGAAGACGTCCGGGTGTGCGCGCCCCGGCACGTCGACTGGTCCGGGTTTGAGACTCACTCCGTCGATCGAGTAGTAGCGACCGTGCTGGGAGTAGTCCTCCTGCGTCCAGATGCCTCGCAGCGCTCGGATGAACTCGTCCGTGCGGACGTAGCGCTCATCGTGTTCGAGCCAGGGGAGGCCGAACCCTGTGAACTCGTCCTTCAGCCAGCCGGACACCACGTTGACGGCTGCGCGTCCGCCTGACAGCTGGTCAGCGGTGTTGATGAACTTCGCGAGCACCCCGGGATGCCACATGCCCGGGTGGACGGCAGAGATGACCTTGAGCCTCTCCGTCGCGAGCAGGAGAGCGAGCGAGAAGCTCGTGGCCTCATGCTGTTCCGACGCGCCATAGCTGGCCTGGTAGCGCGTCTGCGTGAGCGCGTACTCGAACCCCAGCCGCTCCGCGGTGCGGGCGAGCGTCCGGTTGTAGTCGATGCCCCAGTCCGTGCGCTGTTCGACGGTGGAGATGACGAGGCCGCCGGAGACGTTCGGCACCCAGTACGCGAACTTCAGCGGTGACGCCAGATCCGCGACGGGGGAGATCGGTGCTGACATGGTGTTCCCTTCGGTCGGTGCATGGGACGCGAGCCGGGGGCTCGCGCGTCAAGCATCCACGGAAGGGATGGTTCAGCACTGCATGTTCGTCATATTCCGGACTCCCGACGTCATAGGGAGACGCACGGGGTCATCGGGTCCTGCCGCAGGTGATCCGGACAGCTCAGGCCGCAGAGGAGGACGGCCTGCGGAGTTCGCCGTCCGCAGCCGGCGTCGCGGGTCCCGCCTGCTGGGGCGGCCGCTGGTAGTGCGCGTCGACCAGCCAGGCGGCCGCAGCCAGGACTGCGCACACTCCGACGATGTGCAGTGCCACCAGGACCTCGGGCACACCGGTGAAGAACTGCACGTACCCGATGAGGCCCTGGGCCACGACCACGAGCGCAAGAGCGATGACCGGGCGGCGGAGCGCCCGAGCGTGGGGCCGGCCTTGCCGCACGGCCCGCTGCGTGAGGACGATCATCACGAGGGTCACAGCCACGAGCGCCCAGACCGGGGCGGCGTGCAGGCGGGCCATCAGCAGCGTGTCCAGGCCGTTGCGCGCGCTCAGCTCGTCGCCGGCGTGCGGCCCCGCACCGGTGACGAGCACGCCCAGGAGGACGGTGATCCAGGTGAGGACGAACGCCGTCCACGCGAGGCCGCGCGTCGGCCGCGATCCGACAGGGTGCGAGGGACCGCCCGAATCGTAGGTGCGGCGGACGAACAGGACCGACACGACGACGGCGGCGGCGGACGGCACGAAATGTCCCGCCACCACCCAGGGGTTGAGGCCGGTGAGGACGGTGACGCCGCCGATCACGGCCTGGACGGGCACGATGGCGGTGAGCCCCACGGCGAACCACACGAGGTCGGGCCGGGTGCGGAACCTGCGGAGCAGGAGGAGGATGGTCACGACTCCGAGCACTCCCAGGCTGACGCCCAGGAGCCGGTTGCCGAATTCGATCGCGGAGTGCATCGTGAGCTCGCCGTGCGGGGTGAGCGAGTCCGCCGTGCACCGCGGCCAGGTGGGGCAGCCCAGGCCGGAGCCGGTGAGTCGCACCAGGGCGCCGGTGAGGATGATGAGCGATTGGGCGCTGAGCATCATCCAGGCCAGGATGCGGTCGATTCTCGACGTCACGGGCGTGTGTCCTCACTCGGGTCGTGTAGACGGGCGGTCAGCATTCTACTGGGAGCACTCGGGCAGGTGCGCCTCGGGAGCAGGCGGTGGGACTGCGGATCTCAGTTCCGCCGGAACCAGCGGGTCTCAGTCGAAGGAGAACCAGCGCCGCGCGGCCAGGGTGCCGAGCACCGCCCACACCACCAGGATCCCCAGTGACGGCCACGCGATCGCGCCGTCCACGACGGAGGCGCGCAGAGCCGTGCCGAGTGCTCCCGGTGGGAGGAACTCCATCACCTGTCCCCACAGACCCTCCCGGTGGAAGAGCAGGCCGCCGACCGAGGCCATGAGGACCCAGAGCAGGTTCGCGACGGCGAGCGTGGCCTCCGGCCGCAGCGTGCCGGCCATGAGGACGCCCCAGGACACGAGGGCCGCGGCGCCCGCCAACAGCGAGAGGATCATGCCGGGCCAGCTCAGCGTGCTGAAGGACAGTCCCAGAGCGGCGGCGACGGCGAGCAGCAGCGTCGACTGGACGACGAGTACGCAGAGCACGGCGCCGAGCTTGCCCCAGATGACACCCGCGGCACCGAGCGGAGTGGTGGCGAGCTGCCGGAGCACTCCGTACCGCCGGTCGAACGCGGTCTGGATCCCCTGTCCCGCGAACGCGATCGAGGCGACGGCAACGCCCAGCACGCCGGCGCCCGCGTACTGCACCTCGGAGACCGCCGCCGGCAGGTCCGTGAGCGACGACAGCACCGCGGTGCGGCCCAGTCCGAACAGGATGATGAGAGGCAGGATGATGGCGAGCAGCAGCTGCTCGCCGTTGCGGAGCACCGCGAGCGTCTCGAAGCGCGTCTGCGCCATGACGCGGCGCAGCGAGTCTGTTGCCGTCACCGGAGGCTCCTCCCCGTCAGCTCGAGGAACACGTCGCCGAGCGACTTGCCGCGGTAGTCGAAGGAGCGCACGTCGAGCGCGTGGTCCGCCAGCACGCCGGTGACCCGGTGGAGATCCGATGCCGCGGGGCGTGCGTCCAGCGTGATGACGTTCCCCTCGACATGGACGGTCCCCTCCGCTGCGAGTGCGATGAGTGCGGACTCCGGTGGATCACCGTCCAGGACGATCCGGGCGGTCTTCCCGGGAGCATCGCCCGCCTCCGTCCCCGTCAGCCCGGGCACGGTGCCGTGCGCGATCACGCGGCCGTGATCGATGACCGTCACGAAGTCCGCGAGCCGTTCCGCGTCGGCCATGTCGTGGGTGGTCAGGACGATCGCGGCACCTGCTGCGCGCAGGTCCTGCACGACCTCGTCCACGGCGATGCGCGCCTGCGGATCGAGCCCCGCGGTCGGCTCGTCGAGGAAGACGAGGCGCGGGCTGCCGATGAGTGCAGCGGCGAGCCCGACGCGCTGGCGCTGTCCGCCGGAGAGTCGTCTGATCGATCTGTCCGCGAACGCGTCGATGCCCAGTCGGCCGACCAGGTCGTCGACGTCAGCCGGATCCCGGTAGAGGCGGGCGAGGTGCCGCAGCACGGCCACGGGCTTGGCGGACATCGGCAGGCCGCCGTCCTGGAGCATGACCCCTGTGAGGTCGGCGGTCCGCGCATGGTCGCGGTCGGGGTCGAGCCCGAAGATCCTCACGGTGCCGGAACGCGGTGTGCGGAGTCCCACCGCACACGCGATCGTCGAGGACTTCCCAGCGCCGTTGGGACCCAGCAGTGCGTGGACCTGTCCCTCCTGAGCGGTGAGTGAGACGTCCTCGACGGCGGTGGACCGGCCGTACGACAGGGCGATGCGCTCGACGCACAGGGGGAGGGTGCTCATAGGCACCACACTGTACTGTGTCGCGTTCGCCGGGACGCATACGTGACGGACGCGACAGGGTGCACGGAACACAGTGGGTGACCCCCGACGTTTACAGCAGTACAATTACGTCAGAGACTTGTTGCACAAACGAGTGCACTGACTGGTGAGGAGGTTCCGTGACTGCAGCAGAAGCGCTGCCGACCGAAGACGGCAGGACCCGCCAGCGCGTGCTGAGCGCCGTCCTGGACCACGGGCCGATCTCCGCGTCGTCGCTGGCGAAGATGATGGGGCTCACCGCAGCCGCCATCCGACGCCATCTCGACGCACTCACGGACGACGGCCTCATCGAGGTCAGGGCCCTCGCGGGCCAGCGTGCCGGTCGGGGACGCCCGGCACGGCACTACACCGTCACCTCAGCCGGCCACGCACAGATCTCGCACACCTACGACGAACTCGCAGTCGACGTGCTGGAGTACGTCAAGGATGCGGCCGGACCGGAGCTCGTCGAGGGCTTCGTCCGGCAGCATACGGATCGTCTGCGGGAGCGCCTGCGCGATCGTCTGCCCGACTACCGGCAGGGCGCCCAGGGGGAGGGGACCGTCGCGGAGCGCTCGCGTCGGCTCGCCCGGGCGCTGGATCGGGAGGGCTTCGCCGCATCGGCGACACCGGTCGCGGCCGGTACGCCGATGGAGGCGATGCAGCTCTGCCAGGGTCACTGCCCCATCAGGAATGTCGCCGAGCGCTTCCCCGAATTCTGCGAAGCGGAGCTCGGGGTGCTGTCCGAGTACGTCGGCGTCGATGTGCGCCGACTGTCGACCCTTGCGGGCGGCGCACACGTCTGCACCACACACATCCCCACGTCCGCACTGGCTCGTCCCCTCATCGGCGAGCCGGGCACGGACCCCAGGCAAGGAGGTTCACGGTGACCGACACCGCCGAGACCAACAGGATCCTCGAGCTCAACCCCGAGCTCAAGGACATCGGTGCCTACCAGTACGGCTGGCACGACAAGGACGAGGCCGGCGAGACCGCGGAGCGCGGTCTCAGCGAGGACGTCGTCCGGAACATCTCCGCGATCAAGGACGAGCCGGACTGGATGCTCCAGCGCCGGCTCAAGGCGCTGAAGCTCTTCGAGAAGAAGCCCATGCCGTCGTGGGGTGCCGACCTCTCCGGCATCAACTTCGATGACATCAAGTACTTCGTGCGCTCGACGGAGGGCCAGGTGCAGTCCTGGGAGGACCTCCCCGACGACATCAAGACGACGTACGACCGCCTCGGCATCCCGGAGGCGGAGAAGCAGCGCCTCGTCGCGGGCGTCGCCGCGCAGTACGAGTCCGAGGTGGTCTACCACAAGATCAATGAGGAGCTCGAGCGCCAGGGCGTCATCTTCATGGACACGGACACCGCCCTCAAGGAGCACCCGGAGATCTTCCAGGAGTACTTCGGGACGGTCATCCCCTCCGGCGACAACAAGTTCTCCGCGCTGAACACCGCCGTGTGGTCGGGCGGCTCGTTCGTCTACGTCCCCAAGGGCGTCCACGTCGAGATCCCGCTCCAGGCCTACTTCCGCATCAACACGGAGAACATGGGCCAGTTCGAGCGGACGCTGATCATCGCGGACGAGGGCTCCTACGTCCACTACGTCGAGGGCTGCACGGCACCCATCTACAAGTCGGACTCGCTGCACTCCGCAGTCGTCGAGATCATCGCGAAGAAGGACGCCCGCGTCCGGTACACGACGATCCAGAACTGGTCGAACAACGTGTACAACCTCGTGACGAAGCGTGCGATCGCAGAGCAGGGCGCGACCATGGAATGGGTCGACGGCAACATCGGCTCGAAGGTCACCATGAAGTACCCGGCGATCTGGCTGACGGGCGAGTACGCGCGCGGCGAGACGCTGTCGGTCGCGTTCGCCGGTGCGGGACAGCACCAGGACACCGGTTCCAAGATGGTGCACGCCGCGCCGCACACGCAGTCGTCGATCGTCGCGAAGTCCGTGGCACGCGCCGGAGGCCGTTCGGGCTACCGAGGCCTCGTCCACATCCACCCCGGTGCGCACGGGTCCTCGAACAACGTGCTGTGCGATGCGCTGCTCGTCGATGACAACTCGCGGTCGGACACCTACCCGTACATCGACATCCGCGAGGACGACGTGACCCTCGGCCACGAGGCGACGGTGTCGAAGGTGAGTGAGGACCAGCTCTTCTACCTCATGTCCCGCGGGATGGAGGAGACCGAGGCGATGGCGATGATCGTGCGCGGGTTCATCGAGCCGATCGCGCGTGAGCTCCCCATGGAGTACGCACTCGAACTCAACAAGCTGATCGAACTGCAGATGGAGGGTTCCCTGGGCTGATCGGGTCCCCACAGACCCTGCTCAGCACACTCGGAACCACCAGGAGACCTAAGACACATGACACAGACACTGGATACGCGCTCCGGCGTGCCCGCACTCCTCAACGGCCGCCAGGACCGCATCCGCAGCTTCGACCTCGCGGACTTCCCCCCGGTCACCGGCCGGGAGGAGGAGTGGCGCTTCACCCCGGTGAAGCGCCTGGCCGACTTCTTCGAGGACGCCGGGACCGACGCGGCGCTCTCCATCACCACTGACCTGCCCGAGCAGGTGACCGTCGAGACGATCGATCTCGAGGCGGCACGCGCCCTCGGCATCCTCGAGCCCGAGGACCGCCCTGCCGTCATCGCGGCGGCGCGGGCCGGGGGAGTGACCCACTACTCGATCCCCGCGAATGCGGAGATCGACGAGCCCGTCATCATCCGCGCGAACGGCACGGGCGACGACACCGTCCATGGGCACGTGCTGCTCACGATCGGCGCCAATGCCAGGGCGACGGTCGTCTTCGAGCACGAGGGCCGCGCCCGGTACTCGGAGTTCTTCTCCGTCATCGTCGAGGACGGAGCGTCACTCACGCTGGCGTCCCTGCAGATGTGGGACGACGGATCCGCGCACCTCGGGCAGCACGACGCGCTCGTCGGCAAGGACGCGCACTACCGCCACATCTCCGTGACGCTGGGCGGCGACATCGTCCGCCTGGGCTCGAACGTGCGCTACCGGGGCCCCGGCGGCGAAGCGGAGCTGCTCGGGCTCTACTTCGCGGACGCGGGCCAGCACCTCGAGCACCGCACCTTCATCGACCACAACACCCCGAAGGCGACCTCGAACGTCATGTACAAGGGCGCGCTGCAGGGGAAGGACGCTCGCAGCGTCTGGGTGGGCGACGTGCTCATCCGTCCTGAGGCAGAGGGCATCGACACGTACGAGCTCAACCGCAACCTCATCCTCACGGACGGTGCCCGCGCCGATTCGGTGCCGAACCTCGAGATCGAGACCGGCGATATCGAAGGTGCGGGTCACGCGTCGTCGACCGGCCGGTTCGACGAGCAGCACCTCTTCTACCTCATGAGCCGCGGCATCCCCGAAGAGGAGGCCCGTCGACTCGTCGTCCGCGGCTTCTTCAACGAGGTGATCCAGAAGATCGGCATCCCGGAGATCGAATCCGCGCTCACCGACAAGATCGAAGAAGAGCTCGCGCGGAGCGTCCAGTGAGCCTCGTCCCCGTACTCCCCGCAGCAGACCTGGCCGCCGGCTCCGCCGTGCGCATCATCGTCGAGGACCGGGAGGTCTGCATCGCGCGGACCGAGGACGGAGACGTCCACGCGATCGACGACGTGTGCACGCACGGTGAGGTCTCCCTCGCAGAGGGCGACGTCATCGGCTGCACGGTCGAGTGCTGGCTGCACGGCTCCGCGTTCGATCTGCGCAGCGGGGAACCCACGACACCGCCGGCGTTCGAACCCGTCGAGGTCTACGCGTGCGAAGAGCGCGACGGACAGATCTTCGTCGACGTCTCCGGCTGACAACACACTTCCACTCAGACACGAATACGAGGTAGTCATGACCACTCTCTCCATCAAGGATCTGCACGTCTCCGTCGAGACGGAGACCGGGCCGAAGGAGATCCTCAAGGGCCTCACGCTGGACATCAACAGCACTGAGACGCACGCGATCATGGGCCCCAACGGCTCCGGCAAGTCGACGCTCGCGTACGCACTCGCGGGCCACCCCCGCTATGAGGTGACGTCCGGCACCGTCACGCTCGACGGCGAGGACGTCCTCGCGATGTCCGTCGACGAGCGTGCGAAGGCGGGCCTGTTCCTCGCGATGCAGTACCCCGTCGAGGTCCCCGGCGTGACCGTGACGAACTTCCTGCGCACCGCGAAGACCGCGGTCGACGGCGAGGCCCCCAAGCTCCGCACGTGGACCAAGGAGCTGTCCGCATCCATGAAGAACCTGCGCATGGACCCGGAGTTCGCCTCGCGCAGCGTGAACGAGGGCTTCTCCGGCGGTGAGAAGAAGCGCCACGAGATCCTGCAGATGCAGATGCTGAAGCCGAAGTTCGCGGTGCTGGACGAGACGGACTCCGGACTCGACGTCGATGCCCTGCGCATCGTCTCCGAGGGCGTCAACGTCGCGCGGGAGAACAGCGACCTGGGCGTCCTGCTCATCACGCACTACACGCGCATCCTGCAGTACGTCCGCCCCGACCGCGTCCACGTGCTCGTGAACGGCCGCGTCGCGGAGTCCGGCGGCCCGGAGCTCGCCGATCGCCTCGAGGCCGAGGGCTACGACCGCTTCCTCGTCGAGGCCTGAGCGGATACGCGTCGATGGATCATCTCGAGACCACCCGCGTGCGGGGCGATTTCCCGCTGCTGGAGCGCACGGTCAACGGCAAGCGGCTCGCGTACCTGGATTCGGGTGCGACCGCGCAGAAGCCGACGTGCGTCATCGACGCGGAGCAGGACTTCCTCACCCGGTCGAACGCCGCCGTCCACCGCGGGGCGCACACCCTCGCGGTGGAGGCGACGGACGCCTTCGAGGCCGGCCGGTCCGCCATGGCCGGGTTCGTCGGCGCGGCGGAGGAGGAGATCGTCTGGACGAAGAACGCCACGGAGTCGCTCAATGTGATCTCCTACGGCTTCGCGAACGCCTCCGCAGGCCTCGGCGGGTCCGACGCGGAGCGGTTCCGTCTGGGTCCCGGCGACTCGATCGTCGTGACGCAGATGGAGCACCACGCGAACCTCGTCCCATGGCAGCAGCTCGCGCTGCGCACGGGGGCCGAGCTCCGCTGGCTCGGGCTGACGGACGATGGCCATCTCGACCTCACTGATCTGTCGGAGGTCGTCGACGCATCCACCCGCGTGGTCGCGTTCACGCACGTGTCCAACGTCCTGGGGACCGTCAACGACGTCCCCCGGCTCGTGGAGCGGGCCCGCGAGGTCGGTGCGTTCACGGTGCTGGACGCGTGCCAGTCCGCGGCGCATCTCCCGCTCGACCTCCACGGCCTCGGCGTTGACTTCGCGGCGTTCTCCGGGCACAAGATGCTCGGCCCCACCGGGGTCGGCGTGCTCTACGGACGCAAGGAGCTGCTCGACGCTCTGCCGCCGGTGCTCACCGGCGGTTCCATGATCACGACGGTGACGATGGAGGAGTCGGGGTTCCTGCCCGCACCGCAGCGGTTCGAAGCGGGCACGCAGCCGGTCGCCCAGATCGTGGGCCTCGCAGCGGCTGTGGAGTACATGAGCGAGATCGGGATGGACGTCATCGCGGCGCATGAACGGGCGATCGGTGCGGCCCTGCTCGACGGAGTCGCATCCGTGCCCGGGGTCCGGATCCTCGGACCGCGCGATCCGGCCGTGAGGATCGGCGCCGTCGCGTTCGACGTGGACGGCGTCCACGCCCATGACGTCGGACAGTTCCTCGACGCCCAGGGCGTCGCCGCACGCGTGGGCCACCACTGCGCCCAACCGCTCCACCGCCGCTACGGCATCACCGCCTCGACGCGCGCCAGCGCCGCCGTCTACACCGACCAGGACGACGTCGACCAGTTCGTCGCGGCACTCCGCGGCGTCCGACCGTTCTTCGGCCTGGATGGAGGCACACCATGACGGATCTCACACAGCTCTACCAGCAGGTCATCCTCGACCACGCGAAGCAGCGCGTGGGCGAGGGCACCCTGCGCGCACCGTCCGCGGACGAACGGCCCGCGGGCTTCGGCTCGTCGCATCAGGTCAACCCCACGTGTGGTGACGAGATCACCGTCGAGTACGGTCCCGTCACCGGCACGGAGCACCCTCTGGTGTGGGACGGCTCCGGCTGCTCCATCTCCATGGCGTCCGCGTCCGTCGCCGGCGAACTGCTCCAGGAGCAGGGCGCCGACGGCTTCCGCACGGCGGCACCCGCATTCCGCGAACTCATGCACTCACGCGGGAAGGGCGAGCCGGACGAGGACCTGCTGGGAGACGCAGCCGCGTTCCAGGGCGTGTCGAAGTTCCCCGGTCGCATCAAATGCGCTCTGCTCGCGTGGGTGGCGTTCGAGGACGCGATCGCGCAAGCTGAGACTACGAAGGAGTGATCACCCATGCCTGAAGTCATCGATTCACCCAGCACCGCGTCGCCCGAAGAGGTGACCGAAGCGCTCTATGACGTGATGGACCCCGAACTGGGCGTCAACGTCGTCGACCTCGGACTGCTGTACGGCGTCAACGTCGACGAGGAGGGCATCGCGATCGTCGAGATGACGCTCACATCCGCAGCCTGCCCCCTCACGGACGTGCTCGAGGACCAGGTCGCCCAGGTGCTCGACGGGATCGTCCCGGCGTTCCGGCTCAACTGGGTCTGGATGCCGCCGTGGGGCCCGGAGAAGATCACCGAGGACGGCCGCGAGCAGATGCGCGCGCTCGGCTTCAACATCTGAGCGTCACCATCTGAACCACCGGTCCACCGGGCTTCGGAGCGCAGGGGCTTCCGCGCCGTCGGCACTGACACGTGCTGACGGATGCGGGGCCCCTGCGTCGTTCCCGGTAGCATGATGTGGCCCCGAAACACGTCCCACCCCGAAACGGAGAATCTGTGACCCTCACCGCCGCCGCCGATGGATCGGCACTCGGCAACCCCGGCCCCGCAGGCTGGGCCTGGTACATCGACGAGGAGCGCTGGGCGGCAGGCGGCTGGCCCTCGGGGACGAACAACCGCGGTGAGCTGCAGGCCGTCATCGAACTCCTGGAAGCCGCAGCCGACGTCGACGATCTCCACATCCTCTGCGACTCGAAGTACGTCATCAACTCGATCACGAAGTGGATGCCGAAGTGGAAGCTGCAGGGCTGGAAGAAGGCCAACAAGGAAGACGTCCTGAATCGTGACCAGATGGAGCGACTCGACGCACTCATGACGGCCCGGGACGCGGCGGATCTCAGCGTGCGCTTCGAATGGGTGAAGGGCCACTCGGGACACTCGCTCAACGAGGCCGCCGATGAGCGCGCCCGCGCAGCGGCAGAGGCCATGCGCGCCGGCAGGCCGGCTCCCAGCGGCCCCGGGATGGGGACGCCGAACGGCGCCACAGCCGAGCCCACCCTCACCACCCCCGAGGCGGCTGCCACCGAGACCTCCACGGTCGTCGTGTCGTGCCCGCTCGAGGTCGACCTCGCGGAGGCGATCGTGTCACGTGCACGGTCCGCCGGCCGCAGCCCGCAGGAACTGCTCGCGGATCTGATCCGCACCGGATGGGAGGCCCGCGCATGATCTCTGCAGGAGACTTGAGCGTCGTCGTCGGCTCGCGCACACTCATGACGGGTGTGTCGTTCCGCGTGGACAGGGGAGACCGTGTGGGTCTCGTCGGCCGCAACGGCGCGGGGAAGACCACACTCACCAAGGTGCTCATGGAGGAGATGCAGCCGACGGAGGGCACCGTGTCCCGCTCCGGTTCCATGGGCTACCTCCCGCAGGATCCGCGCGCCGGCGATCCGAAGTCGACCGGCAGGGAGCGGATCCTCGGAGCCCGTGAGCTCGATGTGCTGGCGCGACGCATGCGTCGGGCCGAGGAGCAGATGTCCTCACCGGATCCGAAGGTGATGGAGAAGGCCATCGACAAGTATCCGCGCATCGAGGCGGAGTTCGTCGCCGCAGGCGGGTACGCCGCGGAGTCGGAGGCGTTCTCGATCGCGGCCAACCTGGGACTCGACGAGCCCCTGCTGAATCAGACGCTCGACACGCTGTCCGGCGGTCAGCGCCGCCGTGTCGAACTCGCACGGATCCTGTTCGCCGCGCCGGACACGATGATCCTCGATGAGCCCACGAACCACCTCGACGCGGAATCCGTGATGTGGCTGCGCGACTACCTCAAGACGTACTCCGGCGGACTCGTCATCATCTCCCACGACCTCGATCTGATCGACGAGGTCGTGAACAAGGTCTTCTTCCTCGACGCGAACCGCCAGGTGATCGACATCTACTCGATGTCCTACCGCCAGTACCTCAAGCAGAGGGAGGCGGACGAGCGGCGACGTCGCCGGGAGCGGGCGAACGCGGAGAAGAAGGCGTCTGCCCTGCACGCCCAGGCGGACAAGATGCGGGCGAAGGCGACCAAGACGGTCGCGGCGCAGAACATGGCGAAGCGCGCGGACAAGATGCTGTCCGGGCTCGAGGCGGAGCGTGCCGCGGACAAGGTCGCGCACCTGCGCTTCCCCGCACCCGCCGCCTGCGGTCGTGTGCCCCTGACGGCGGAGGGCCTCTCGCAGTCCTACGGATCGACAGAGGTGTTCACGGGCGTCGACCTGGCGATCGATCGTGGGACGCGCGTCGTCGTCCTGGGCTTCAACGGAGCCGGCAAGACGACGCTGCTGCGCCTGCTGGCCGGTGTCGAGGATCCGGATTCGGGCGAGGTCGTACCCGGTCACGGCCTCAAGCTGGGCTACTACGCGCAGGAGCACGAGACGCTCGACATGTCGAAGTCCGTCCTGGAGAACATGCGCGCGGAATCGCCGCACCTCGACGACACCGGAGTGCGCACCGTGCTGGGCTCGTTCCTCTTCAGCGGAGACGACGTCCACAAGCCGGCGAGCGTGCTGTCCGGCGGTGAGAAGACCCGACTGGCCCTGGCCACACTCGTCGTCTCCAGCGCGAACGTGCTGCTGCTGGATGAGCCGACCAACAACCTCGATCCCGCATCACGCGAGGAGATCCTGTCTGCGATCCGCCGGTACGAGGGCGCCATCGTCCTCGTGACCCACGATGAGGGCGCGGTCCAGGCACTCGACCCCGATCGGGTGCTGCTGCTGCCGGACGGCGATGAGGACCACTGGTCGGAGTCCTACCTGGACCTCGTGACGCTGACCTGACTGAGCGTGCCCGGCTGGGTCTCAGACGCCCAGCTGGGAGTCGAGTGCCGCGTCCTCGTCCTCCTGCTCGCGTCTGCGCGAGCGCGGGATCTTCCGCGGTTCCATCCCGAGGTTGGCGGCCAGCGCAGCCTTCCGGGCGGCAGCCTGACTGCGCCCGGGGCGCTTGACGCCCCCTGCCTTCAGCGCCTCCTTGTCCACCACGACGTACTCGACGCCGTCCACGACGGAATCCTCCGCGAGCTCGTCGTCGCGCTCACCGCGGCGGATGGCCGCGCGCTCCCGCTTCGCGGCGTAGGCGACTCCGACCAGGATCATGATGCCGAAGGTGATCCACTGGAACGTGTAGCTCAGGTGCGAGCCCGGGTCCGTGTTCGGCTCCGGCAGGGCCTCGAGGGGTTCGGCCGGGGGCGGTTCCTCGGAGTCGAGGTACCCGTACGCATTCGCATAGGCCTCCTCTCCCACGATGAGCGGCGGATCGACTGCCACGACGGACTCACCGGTGTTCTCCGACGGGTCGCCTTCCTGCGCGGGACGCAGCCACGCGGAGATGGTGACCTCCCCCGGGGGAGGGGCGGGGGCCTCGGCGGCGGATGCATCGGCACCGGAGCCGGACTCCCAGCCGCGGGCCACGAGCAGCGTGCCGCCGCCCTGCACATCGAAGGGCACGAGGATCCAGTAGCCCGCGCTGCCGGCCTTCGGGCGGTTGCGGGCGACCACCGATTCGTCAGTGCGATAGGTGCCCGTCGCCTGGACGTGCGTCCACTCCTCGTCCTCCGAGAACGGCGCATCGGTGCTCGGCAGGACCTCGTCGAGGGGCACTGCCGGGGCGCCGTAGTGCGCCTCGATGCGCTCGATCTCCGCGTCCCGATTCGCGCGGCGGTCGTTCTGCCACGACGCGAGGAGTCCGCAGACCAGCGCGGCGACGATGGCGAAGGCGAAGTACTGCAGCCATCGGCGGGAGAAGAGGAGCTTCATCCAGCACCCTCGGGGATCGCATGGGCGTCGACGGTCTCACGGTGGAAGCCGCGCAGCGAGAGGAACTCCTCGAGGTGCTCGCGGTGCTCGTCGCACGCGAGCCAGACCTTGCGCCGGTCCGGAGTGTGGAGCGACGGGTTGTTCCACAGCAGAGCATGGACGGCCGCGTCGCCGCAGCCCTTCGCGGAACAGATGAGCGCGGGTGCCTCAACGGCCATCCTCGTCCTCCTCGGGTGTCGTGCGGTCGTACGTATCGGCCAGGACCTCGCCGACGATCAGCGGCTCCGCGGACGCGTCCGGCGCCTCCCGTGCGTCGGATGCGCCAGAGCGATCAGAGCGGGTCGGTTCGGGCGGGAGGACGGACCGCGGTGGTCCGTCGACGCCCGACATGTCGTAGTGCACCAGCCGCTCGTTGCGGGAGTTCGCGATGACGACCGCGATATACGGCAGCACGACGGCGCCGCCCAGCATGACCCACCGGAGCGGACCGGTGACGACGAAGGCGAGCAGAAGGCACACGACTCGGATGATCATCGAGATCGTGTAGCGCCTCACGCGCTGTTCGTAGTCCTTGTCAGCGGATTCCTGTGCATCCGAGACAGAGGTCGGGGGTCTGTTCTCCGCCATAGCCACTGCTCATTCTATCTCCGATAGTGTGGTCCCTGTTCATGCCCACCCCGCAGACCGTGTGATCTCTGCGGCTCAGCTCGACCTGCCCAGGAGAGATGACAATGACCCAGACCACCCCGAGTGCTCCAGAGGCCGCCGTGACACCTCGCGTCGTGCTCGTGACCGGCGGCAATCGCGGCATCGGACGGACGATCGCGGAGCAGATGATCGCCACCGGCCACCGGGTCGCGGTCACCTCGCGCAGCGGCGACGCGCCGGACGGGGCACTCGCCGTCGCGGCGGACGTGACCGATGCGGACTCACTCGATCAGGCGTTCACCACCGTCGAAGCGGAGCTGGGCCCGGTCGAGATCATCGTCGCGAACGCGGGCATCACCGCGGACAACCTCCTCATGCGCATGACGGATGACGAGTTCACCTCCGTGATCGACACAAACTTGGGCGGCGCCTACCGCACGGCCCGCCGCGCGATCACGAACATGATCCGCGCGAAGTACGGCCGCATCGTGCTCATCTCCTCGGTCTCCGGGCTCTACGGAGTGGCCGGGCAGTCGAACTACTCCTCGTCGAAGGCGGGGCTCGTGGGCCTCGCCCGGTCGATCACGCGCGAGGTCGGCTCCCGCGGCATCACCGCCAATGTCGTCGCGCCGGGCTTCGTCCGCACCGACATGACGGACGAGCTGCCGGAGAAGCAGCAGAAGGAGTACCTGCAGCAGATCCCGGCGAAGCGCTTCGCGGAGCCGGACGAGGTCGCCAAGGTGGTCCGCTGGATCGCCTCGGACGAGGCCGCGTACATCTCCGGTGCCGTCATCCCGGTCGACGGCGGCCTGGGCATGGGACACTGACCCACACGACTCTTCGCACGATTCTTCGACGGCAGACGTCGCCCTCGACACCCTCTGATCAGAAAGGCCCACCTATGGGAATCCTCGACGGTAAGCGCATCCTCATCACCGGCGTGCTCACGGAGGCGTCGATCGCCTTCGCCGCGGCCCGCCTCGCACAGGAGCAGGGAGCGGAGGTCATCCTCTCCTCGTTCGGCCGCCAGATGAAGATCACCTCGGTCATCGCGGAGCGCCTCCCGCAGACGGCTCAGGTCATCGAGCTCGACGCGACGAACGACGACGACCTCGCCGCGCTGCCCGAGCGCCTGGGCGGGAACATCGACGGCATCGTCCACGCGATCGCCTTCGCACCGAAGGACGCACTGGGCGGCGTCTTCCTCGACACCCCCTTCGAATCCGCATCCAATGCGTTCCACGTCTCCGCGTACTCGCTGAAGTCGATCGCGGTCGCGGCTCGTCCCGTGCTCAACGAGGGTGCGGGCATCGTCGGGCTCACGTTCGATGCGCGGATCGCCTGGCCGGCGTATGACTGGATGGGCGTGGCCAAGGCCGCTCTCGAATCGACCTCCCGCTACCTCGCGAAGTACATGGGTGCCGACGGCGTGCGCGTGAACCTCGTGTCCGCCGGTCCGCTGAAGACGACCGCGGCGAAGTCCATCCCCGGCTTCGAGGCATTCGAGGACGTCTGGGGCCAGCGCGCACCGCTGGGCTGGGACCAGACGGACACGGAGCCCGCGGGCAAGGCGATCGTCGCCCTGCTGTCCGACTGGTTCCCGGCGACGACCGGTGAGATGGTCCACGTCGACGGCGGTCTGCACGCGACCGGCGCCTGACCCCCGTGGCGGGCGGGTACGGTGAGAGCATGCCTCTCCTCGTACTCGCCCGCCACGCGCATACCATCCCCGCAGCCGAGGCCGGAACCGACGACTTCGACCGGCCCCTCAGCGACGCCGGTCAGGCCCAGGCCCGCCGGATGGGGGAGCACCTGGCCTCGCTCTCACCCGCGATCGACACGGTCATCGCCTCCTCAGCGGTCCGCACAGTCGCCACCGCCGAGGCCATCACGAGCGGTCTGGGTGCGGCACCTGCCGCTGTGGTGAAGGATCCATCGCTCTACAGCGGCTGGGTGGATGCCTGGGCCGATGCGATGGCCGCGATCCCGGCCGATGCTGCCGGAGCCGTCATCGTCGGACACGAACCGACCGTGAGCGGTGTCGTCGCGCATGTGACCGACGGCGGTGCCTCCGGGCAAGTGCCGCGGTTCCCGCCGAGCTCCATCGCGGTGTTCCGCCTGGAGTCGTGGGACGACCTGAACGCGCCGCACGTCGCCGGCGCGGCGCGGCCGGAGCTCATCCGTCACTTCAAGGAGTGAGGAGTGCGCGTCGGGCCTGTTGCCACACCGTCATGAGGTCCCGCTCGTCGACGATGACGTCCGCGTGGGGGCGCAGAGCCGGCTTCGCGCAGAAGGCGACGCCCACCGCGGCCGCCTCGAGCATGTCGATGTCGTTGGCACCGTCGCCCACGGCGATCGTGCGCGATACGTCGATGCCGCGCGCGCGGGCGATGCTCTGCAGATGACGGGCCTTGCCGGCGCGGTCGACGATCTCGCCCAGGACGCGCCCCGTGAAGACCTCGGTGCCGCCCTCCGCGCGGGTCTCGAGGTGGTTCGCACGCACCTCGTCGATCTCCATCCCCCGCGTCACCTGTTCGATGACGGCGGTGAAGCCCCCGGACAGGAGTGCCACCGCCCAGCCTGATGCCGCAGCCGCGGCGACGACCTTGCGAGCACCGCGCGTCAGCGTGACCGCGGCCGCGGCATCGGCGAAGACGCTGACCGGCAGGCCCTCGAGGACCGCCACCCGCTCCCGGAGGCTCTGGGAGAAGTCCAGCTCTCCGCGCATCGCACGCTCCGTCACCGCAGCGACCTCGTCGCGTCTGCCCGTCGCGTCGGCGAGCAGCTCGATGACCTCCTCCTCGATGAACGTGGAGTCGACGTCGAACACGAGCAGGCCCTGATCAGTCATGATTCGATCCTAAGCCGAGTGAGCGCGGTGATGACCCGGGCCGCCGCGCTGTGGACCTCGGCGAGTGCCGGGCCGACCACCGGACCGCCCGTCTGGGCCGGCACCGCGAGCGAGGACAGGCTCCCGTGCACGTGCAGCGCCGTGTGGAGGCTGCGGGCCGCATCGTGATCGCCCGTGAGGAGTGCGAGCGCCGCGTGCTGCGTGTCGTCGTGGTCTCCGGACAGATCCGCCTGCCAGTCGCGCCAGGGAAGGTCCGCGAGGGGCTCTGAGTCTGCGTCCGTGAACGACTGCCCGTGCGCTTCGACGGCCGCGAGCGCGTGCATGACGGACTCGCGCAGGCGGCGTGAGGCCTCGGCGGGGGTGGTGTGGTCGACAGTGGTGAACACGGACGGTGCGCAGGGCACGACTACGACATCGCCCTCCAGACCCACCGCGGCGACTGCAAGGGCTGCGCCGTCCGCATCCTCGACGACGCACAGCGCCCGGGTCCGCGCAGAAGCGCGCGCCGTCGCCCGGCGTCCGTCGCGGTCCAGGCGCGGCACCCGCAGCGGCAGCGACGGGTGGACGGGTTCGGCACGGACCCTCACGGCTCCGGCACGGCGCAGACCGGCGGCCCAGAGCAGCAGCCCGGCAGGGACCTCGGCGCCGGACCCCGCAGGGGGCGCGAACACGGTGTCGGACACGACCAGCGGGACCGGCAGGCCGGCGGACACGAACGCCTCCGACACGTCGTCGGGGACAGTGCGTTCCGCCAGCCGCGCAGTGACCGCGGTGGCGAAGAGGACGGGGAGGAGGGGTGTCGTCGTGAGCATCGCTGGAAGTATAGGGTGACAGGTATGAGTGCAGTGGTGGAGTTCGATTCGGTCAGTGTCCGTCGCGGTCAGACGATCCTCCTGGAGGAGCTCAGCCTGACGGTGCGCGAAGGCGAGCACTGGGCCATCCTGGGGCCCAACGGTGCCGGCAAGACGACCCTCCTGCAGCTCGCCGGGGCGCGCATGCACCCGACCACGGGCACGGTGAACCTGCTCGAGGAGACGCTGGGACGGGTCGACGTGTTCGAGCTGCGACCGCGCATCGGCTTCGCCTCGTCGAACCTCGCGCAGCAGACCCCCGGTTCGGAGATCGTGCGGGACCTCGTGCTGACCGCAGCCTACGGAGTGCTGGGCCGGTGGACCGAGGAGTACGAGGAATCGGACGTGCAGCGTGCCGAGGACCTGCTCCACGCGTTCCGAATCGGAGATCTCGCGCACCGGCCGTTCGGCACCCTGAGCGAAGGGGAGCGCAAGCGCGCCCAGATCGCCCGCTCGCTCATGACGGACCCGGAGCTCCTCCTGCTCGACGAGCCCGCCAGCGGCCTCGACCTGGGCGGTCGCGAGGAGCTCCTGCAGGCGCTGACGGAGATCCTCGGCTCGCCCAGCGCGCCGACGACGATGATGGTCACCCACCACGTCGAGGAGATCCCCCAGGGCGTGACGCACGCTCTGCTGATGCGGGACGGCGGCATCGTGTCCGCGGGCCCGCTGCGTGAGGCGCTGACCGCTGAGAACCTCACCGCCACGTTCGATGTACCCGTCATCCTCGATGAGCAGGACGGGCGCTTCACCGCTCGCGCGCACGACTGATCCGTGGAGATCTACGAAATCATAGCCATCCTCCTCGCGGGGGTCGGCGCAGGGGCCATCAATGCCGCCGTGGGATCGGGCACACTCATCACGTTCCCCGCTCTCGTCGCGTTCGGGGTCCCGCCCGTCACGGCGACGATGAGCAACGCGATCGGCCTGATCCCCGGAGGCGTCGCGTCGTCCTTCGGCTACCGCGAGGAGATCCGAGGGCAGGGCAAGCGGCTGCTCAAGCTGGTGCCGGCGTCACTGATCGGCTCGCTGGTGGGAGCGTTCCTCCTCCTCACGCTGCCGGACGACACGTTCGAGTCGGTCGTCCCCGTCCTCATCGTGGTGGCGCTGCTGCTGGTGGTCTTCCAGCCGATGGTGCAGCGCTTCCTGCGGAAGAAGAAGACTGTTGAGATCGTGGAGACCGCCGAGGTCGATCCGGCTTCCGCAGGCATGGGTCTCCTGTCGCCCGGTCGGTGGATGCTGGTCACCCTCATCGTGTTCCTCACCGCGATCTACGGCGGCTACTTCGCCGCAGCGCAGGGGATCATCCTCGTAGGCCTGCTGGGGCTGGTCCTGCCGGACAGCCTGCAGCGGATCAACGGGGCGAAGAACGTGCTCGTGCTCGTCGTGAACATCACGTCTGCGACGGTCTACACGATCGTCGGCTTCGATCGGATCCATTGGCTCGCGGTGCTCCTCATCGCGATCGGATCGCTGTTCGGCGGGTACTTCGGTGCACGCGTGGCACGGAAGCTCAGCCCCGTCCTGCTGCGCGTCATCATCGTGGTCCTGGGCCTCGTGGCGTTCTGGCGCATCCTCGCCCTGTGATCGGCCGCAGGATCCCGTGAGCATCTGGAGGACGCGGCAGTGAACACCCCGAAGAAGCCCGAACCGACGGATGAGGAGATCCTCGCCCTCGCACAGACGTGGGGGATCGACGTCGAGCGGCTGCGGTTCATCGACGAGCGTTCGGACGATTCGGAGGGCGCTGCCGCTACCCGAGACACAGCTGCTCTCGTGGCGGAGTACTCGCAGCTGACCGACGTGCGGCTGCGCGCGTCGACGGAGGCCGCCAACGGCCTCTACATCGCGGAGTCGAGCAAGATCATCAACCGTGCCCTCGCCGCGCATCACACGCCGAGGTCGTTCTTCATGACCAGACTGTGGTTCCCCCGTCTGGTGGAGACGCTCAGCAGCACCTGGAGGCGCGACGCACCGATCCTCATCGGATCGGACGCACGGATCGAGGGCATCACCGGATTCCATCTGCACCGGGGAGCGCTGGCATCCATGGAGCGTCCCGACCCGGTGCCCGTCGCCGAGGCCGTGGCGGGCGCACGACGGGTCGTCGTCGTGGAAGACGTCGTCGACCACACGAACGTGGGTGCGATCTTCAGGTCTGCGGCGGGCCTCGGCGTCGACGCTGTCCTGCTCTCTCCCGAATGCGCCGACCCCCTGTACCGGCGATCCATCCGCGTGTCGATGGGGACGGTCTTCCAAGTGCCGTGGGCCCGCTTCACACGATGGCCGCACGGACTGGGGGAGCTGCGGGAGACCGGCTTCACCGTCGCCGCGCTCGCGCTCGAGGAGGACAGTGTTCCGCTGAAGGAGTTCGCCGCCGGTGCACCCGAGCAGGTGGCGCTGGTCATGGGCACCGAGGGCGACGGGCTGCGGCGGGCGACCATCGATGCCGCCGACGCGACCGTGCTCATACCGATGGCGCACGGTGTCGATTCCCTCAATGTCGCCGCGGCGACGGCTGTCGCCTGCTACGCACTGCAGATCGATGAATGACGACATCGCCGAGTGAGAAGGTCGCAGAGTGAGAAGAAGGAGTCGCTTCGATGACGATGAATCAGCCGCAGCCTGAGTCCGCACCGCGGGTAAGACCCGATCGCGCGGTCCTGGCCCGGCACCTCGACGCTGTGAGGATCACCGGTCGGGTCGCGACTCCGCGGGAGAACAATCTGGCCCACATCGGGCGGTTCCTCGCACAGGAGCGGCAGTTCGACTTCGGGGTCTCACTCTCGCGCGAGTGGACCGAGGACGAGGTGTTCGACCTCATGGTCGACAGAGTCGGGATCAGCGACGACCGCCGATTCGTCGAGGGCGTGGATACGATCTCCGCGGAGAAGTGCATCGACGCACTGGACCGGATGCGATCCGTGCTGCTGGAGGTCGTGGAGGCGCGCGGGACGCTCCTCTTCGCGACCGGGCACCCGGCGGGCCTCCTGCCTGTGCATCAGGCAGTGGCCGCGTGGGCGCAGTCGCGCGGTGCCACGATCGCGGGCCTCCAGGTCGATGAGACGTCCGAACCCGTGTGGGTGAGTGCTCCAGCGGGTGCTCCGGTGGGTGGTGATGTGCGGCGGATGGACCGCGTGCACGTCTGGCATCAGCACGGCGGTCTGCCGCACACGCATTTCGCAGAGCCGATGCTCGCCCTGCTCGAAGCACTGCAGTCGACGGGGGAGGGTACACCGGACCTGGTCGTCGCGGACCATGGCTGGGCCGGGGCCGCCGGCAGCGCGGGCCTGCGCACAGTGGGGTACGCGGACTGCAACGATCCTGCGCTGTTCGTCGCCGAGGCGCAGGAACAGGTCGACGTCGCCGTCCCCCTCGACGACAACGTCCTGCCGCAGTTCTACGAGCCTCTCATCGACTACCTCGTCGGCGAGTAGCGCGGCCCCTCAATCGGCTGCACGGCGCTCTCACCCAGCAGTGCAGTCCGTGCCGTAGGGGTTCTCGTTGCAGTCATCCTCGACGCGGTACTTGTGGTAGCGGTAGACCGTCATGGAGAGGCCGTCGCTCTGGACTGCGGCGGTTCCCGGGATCGGGCTCCAACCGCCGCCGTAGCTGTACTCGCCGGTGTAGACAGTCGTGAGCGTGACGGTGCGGTCGCCCTTGTCGCTGTACGTATGGGTGATCGACCCGTACTGGGGGTGGCTGGGCTCCCTGCCGGGAGACGTCGCGGAGGTGGAGTTCCCGTCGCCGAAGTCCCAGTGGAACTCGATCGGTGTCGCACGCACCTGCAGTGGGAAACCCAGCAGTTCCGCGGAGAACTCCCTGACGCTCGCATCCGCCCAGAAAGCGGTCGGTTTGCCGATGACCGTCCAGTCGACGGGGAGAGCGTGCGGAGTCGACGGCGGAATGTCGAAGCTCGCGAAGTCGGACTCGCTGGGAATCGGGGGAGCTATGCCACCGCCGCCGTCCGGGTCGGACTCCGGATCGCCGTGCTCGCATATGGTCGCTTCTTGCCCCTCTGGAATCTCGCACCAGGACCCGGGTCCATCGGGGTCGGTCCGAGGTCCTCCGCCGCCACGTCTGTCGCCGCGGTCTCCACCGCCATTCCCGCCGCCCCCGCCGTTGTCCCGTCTTGGAGGTGGTTTGTTCCCTCCACCGTCGCCTCTACATTCGATTTTGTTCTTCCCACGATGTGCGCAGTCCGGACCTGCCGAGTTTGTTGAGAGCGACTGTGCTGGAGGGCTGACTTTTATTGTTGCGAGCATTGGCAGGAGGATCATTAAAGTGACTGCTACGAGGAACTTAGCGGATCTCATTGCACCCCGCACCGTCCTCATAGAACCTTTGGTTGTATAAGGTCCACTCTGAGTCAATCAGTTCGGCTTCAACATATCCCATTGTTTCTATATCCTGGTTAACCTCATGGCCCTCAACGGCATCACCAGTATCCGGGTCAACCACGCCCCAGTGATCGTAGTCATAACAAATTCCGACCATTGCGTAATTGTGATCCTCGAATCGCCAAACCGCAGTATCGGAAATGGTGACAGAACCGCCTACTTCGTGGCCATCAGCGTTAACTTCTGAGACAAACTCTTCATGTGACGAGATAAATTTCGGATCCAGGTTGTCTTTAATGGACTGTAAACCAGATACTGATTGCGCGGTGACATCCGACGTATACGTGCTGAACTCATCAATCAGCAGCAGGAGTTCTTCGACCTCGGCTTCGTCCTCGGCCGACAGGTCGACTTCGCTCGTATAGGGCGGCAGAGACGGCTCATACTCGGCTGGCTCCACTGACTCGTCGGCGCCGGCAGTGGGGCCGACTGTGGGTACTGCATCGGCTGCGCCCGAACACCCTGACAGCCCGATCAGCGACAGCGTCGTCAGTGCCGCTCCGGCGATCCCCAGTGCTCGGCGAGTTTTCTCACCTCGACGAGACCGTCCGTGGCACAACCGTGCGCCTGGTCGGAACTCCTCCACCCGCAACCACCTCATCAGCATCGATGCCAGTGGGCGTTAATCTATACGCTCTCCTCGAGTTTCGGAAGAGAACGACCAGGAGCTGTGGAAAACTTCCGAGCGGGGACCCCAGCCGCGCGAGCCCCCCTACACGCCCGCAGTCAGGCTTCGCGCCGTCAGGCGATCTCGACCGCGAGGTCCTCGACGACCTCGGCGGCGGGAAGCTGTGCGAGAGCCGCTCCGGGCATCACGATCTTCGACCCGCGGATCCCGGAGCCGATGACCACCTCCGCCTGCTCCACCACACGCGAGTCGATCAGCAGACGCCATCCCTCCGGCAGACCGATCGGACCGATGCCCCCGTACTCCATCCCGGAATCCTGAACCGCTCGATCCATCGACAGGAAGGAGGCCTTGCGCACGTCCAGCAGCTTCCTGGCCCGCTTATTCACGTCCGCTCGCGTGGACGCGAGCACCACGCACGCCGCGACACGCTCATCCCCGTCCCGCGTCCCAGCGATCACCACACAGTTCGCGGAGGCCTCCGCAGGCAGGTCGTACGCCTCCATCAGCGCCGCGGTGTCGGCGAGGTCCGGATCGATCGCGAAGGCGCGAGCGTTCTGCAGCGCGGCCGGGGCCTCGGCGGCGGCTCGGGCGACCGGGTCGCCCAGGAGGGGCGGCTGGTGCTCGACTGCCTCGGGCAGGGTGAACGTGGTGACGAACTCGGGAAGAATGCTCATGCCCTCAGCCTAGCCACGAGCGGTCCGCACCTGTGTACAATGAGTAGCTGGTCCGCGCGCGGCCCCTCGGGGCCAGACCTCCATGTCGGTCGCGGACAAGTGCGGAATTCGGGCACTGGCAGGCAGCGCGAGCTGCATCAGGGCCTGATCAGAATTCACAGCAAAGGACTTAAAATGAAGAAGGACATCCACCCGGAGTACAGCCCGGTCATCTTCAATGACCTCGCTTCCGGCACCAAGTTCCTCACCCGGTCGACCGCGACGAGCGAGAAGACCCTCGAGTGGGAGGACGGCAACACGTACCCCGTGATCGACGTCGAGATCTCTTCGGCATCGCACCCGTTCTACACGGGCAAGCAGCGCATCCTCGACTCCGCCGGCCGCGTGGAGAAGTTCAAGGACCGCTACAAGGGCTTCGGCCGCCGCGGCTGAACGCGTTCTCACACGGCTGCGGGCCCGGAATCCTCTTCGCGAGGGTTCCGGGCCCGCAGTCGTTCGGTCCAGGCGTTCAGTCCTCGGCGCCGTAGTCCTCCACTGTCACGAACAGCCCCTCCTGCGGCTGAACACGCGAGGCGGGGTGGAAGAGCGAATCGACCCCGGTCGCGTTCACGAGCGAGGAGGCGATCCCGTGGGCGACCCGGGCCTTCGCGCTCCGGACCGCCTCCGCGACGTCAAGACCCGTCGCGAGTCCCGCCGCGATCGAGGAGGCGAAGGAGCACCCCGCACCGTTCACGAGCTTCTCGTGAGCCTTCGGCGCCGTCAGGACGGTGACGCGCTCTCCCGACTCCGTCTCCTCGAGCAGGACGTCGATGGCGTCCGGTCCGGCCAGACGCGCGCCGCCCTTCACGACGACGTGCTTGGCACCCATCGCCTTGATCGCGCGAGCGGCCGTGACCATCTCGTCGATCGACTCGATCGGATCCGCGCCGGTCAGCGTCGCCGCCTCCTCGAGGTTCGGGGTGATGACAGTCGCCAGGGGCACGAGGTTCTCGACGAACAGGTCCTTGAGGTCGACCATCGTGCCGCTGCCCTTGCAGACGAGCACCGGGTCGAACACGTAGGGCAGCTCGTTCTCACGGAGACGGCCGGCGAGGGCGAGCGCCGAATCGACGGACCCGAGCATCCCCGATTTGATGACGGAGAAGTCGTGGATCGCGAGTGTGGATTCCAGTTGCTGGACGATGAGGTCCGTGTCGAGGAAGTTGATGACGTGCCCGAACGAGTCGTCCGGATCGAACGTGACGACGCAGGTGACGACGGCGGTGCCGAACGCACCGTACTCGTTGATCATCTTGAGGTCCGCTGCGATGCCCGCACCTCCGGACACATCAGATCCTGCAATGGTGAGGACGCGGGGAGTGGTGGGATCAGTCATGCGAGACGATGTCCTTCGTCGTTGGTCTTCAGTGTCTGCCTCCGAGCTTCGACGACGGGCCTGGGGAAGGCACATCGCTGAGCCCGAATGGATCGCCTCGATCATATCGCTTCGTCACGCCCCTCCGGGGTACCCGTGCTGTCGCCAGGCTTCGTAGACCGCGATCGAGGCGGAGTTCGCGAGATTGAGTGACCGGCGGGACGGCTGCATGGGGATCCGCACCTGGAGGTCGACGTGCGGATCGTCGACGACCTCGTCGGGCAGCCCCGTGGATTCCCTGCCGAACAGGAGCACGTCGCCGGGCTGGTAGGCGACGTCCGCGAAGCTGTCCTGCGTGTGCGTGGTGAAGGCGATGACGCGGCGGCCGCCCAGCGTCTCCCACACGTCTTCCAGGGTCGGATGGACGGTCACGTGCGCGAGGTCGTGGTAATCGAGACCGGCTCGCCGCAGCTTCGCGTCGGAGAGGTCGAAGCCCAGGGGCTCGACGAGGTGCAGATGCGCTCCGGTCACGGCCGCAAGACGGATTGCGTTGCCGGTGTTGCCGGGGATCTCTGGAGTGTGGAAGACGATGCTCAGGTCCTTCATAAGAGCTTCAGCCTACTGACGTCCCCGCGGGGACGTCGCAGGGGCCCATGGGGGAGCGGCAACAGCGGACCGTTCGGTTTATCTATCGTTCATGATGCGCAGTTCGATGATCGGATATCCCTTTGAGCGGACTTCCATGTCCGTGCCTCCTTCTACTGTGTCAGCACAGCAGCAGATCGGGGAGCCCACCCGCGACGACGGCGTCGCGCATCCCCGATGGACCCGATGGACCTCAGGAGGATGCGATGACGGACAGCACCGACGACACTCAGGGCGACGGCCTCCCCAGCGCGGTCGGGATCGACGAGGCGCAGGAGATCGCGGACCGCATGCGTCGCCTCGCCGGCAGCATCGCCCGGCAGCAGGCGCAGTTCCTGCAGCTGCTCGACCAGATCGACCGGTCAGAGGCGTGGACGCACTGGATCGGCGTCCGCACCCTCGCCCAGTGGGTGTCCTTCGTGTGCGAGATGGATTCGCACACCGCACGGGAGCACATCCGGGTCATGCGGGGCCTGCGCGCGCTGCCGCAGGTCGCCTCCCTGCTGGAGGAGGGGAAGATCTCCTTCAGCAAGGCGCGCGAGATCACTCGCCTGAGCGGTCGCATCGACGACGAGGAGGCGGCGGAGATCACCCGGCATGCGACCGCCTCACAGATCTCCGCGATGGTCGCCGCCTATCGGCGACTCGACCCGTCGGATCCGGAGGGCATCGCCGAGGTCCGGGTCCCCCTGGCATCGTCCGCCGAGGCCCCCGGCAGTGAGGAGGCCGCGGTCACTGTTCGTCTGCCTCGCCGGCTGGAGCAGGACTCTCTCTACATCTCCACCCAGCAGTACGGGCGGACCCGCATCATCCTGGATCTGCCGGAGGCCGATGCGGTCGAACTCCTGGAGGCGCTCGATGCAGTCCGCGATCGCCTTGACCGCACGGAAGAATCCGACGACGGCGCCGACGGCGGACCCGACAGCGGGGGAGAGGCGTCCCCTCCACCGCCCGTGCGCGCCGAGCATCGTGCGACGCGGGTCGATGCCCTCCTCGAGGTCATGCGGGAGCACCGGGATGAGATGTCGCGGAAGGACCGGGGACGCGCGGCCCGCGCCACAGTCGTCGTGCACGTCTCGCCCGAGGCCCTCGGTGCAGGCAGCGGCGCAGAGGGTGCAGAGAGCGCAGAAGGTGCAGACGTCCCCGCGGGGACGTCACGGAGGCTGACGGAGCGCTGCCACGCTGCGGAGCGCGGCCCACTGACGACCGCCTCGGCGGCTCGCCTGGCCTGCGGCGGCGAGCTGGTCGGAGCCCTCGTCGACGCCAGCGGAGACGTGCTTGCGCTGGGGCGCTCCCGCAGACTGGCATCTCCGCAGCAGCGCATCGCGCTGTCCGCCAGGGACCTCCACTGCCAGTTCCCCGACTGCACCCGCCGCCACAGCCTGGAGGCTCACCACATCCGCATGTGGAGCGAGGGCGGCCCCACGGACATGGACAACATGCTCCTCCTCTGCCGATCGCATCACATCGCCGTCCACGAGAACCGCCTGCGCATCACCCGCGCCGCCGACCGGCCCTTCACCGGCGCCCTGCGCGCGGGGTCGGGGTTCGACGTCCACACGGAGGAGGGCGCGCTCCTCCGCGCAGGCGATGAGCTGCTCTCGGATCCCTCCGACTGCCCCGATTCCGCGGACCCCGCCCCCGCGACGTCTGTCACCCATCCGTCACTCGTCGACCTCCCGAATGCCCGACTGGGGCCCTGTGAGCCGGACATCGTGACGATCGGCGGCGGGTGGGGCTTCACCCTCGATGCAGGGGTCGCGTGGCTGTTCGATGCGGAGAGGACACTGCGCGACCATCGGGCCGGCGGGCAGGCGCAGGGCTCTGCGTGAGCGACACCAGCACACTTGCCGCGTTCGAACGTGTGTTCGATACTGGGGGTATGTCCGTCGCCCCCACACCCGCCACCGCCGCAGCAGATGCGGTGACGGATGCGCGCGCACTCACGCAGAAGCTGAGTCGTTCCCTGGGCATCCCCACGGCGACGGCCCTCATCGATCAGGCACGCCCTCGGCCGGTCGGCTCCGCACTCGCAGGACTCTTCGCGCGGGGAGGCCTTCCTCAGGGAGAAGTCGTCTCCCTCAGCGGGCGGGCCGTGCTCTCCCTCGCGCTGGCCTGCTGTGCGGAGACGACCCGGGACGGAGGGTGGTGTGCGGGCATCGGACTGGGAGCACCAGCGGCCTCAGCGATGCGGGATCTGGGAATCGACCTGTCACGCTTCGTCTGCCTGGACACCCCTGCACAGGACTGGATGCGCGTGACGTCGATCCTGCTGGAGTCCTTCGACGTGCTCGTCGTCGATCCGGGGTTCTCCGCCTCGGCGGGGGACCGAGCGCGGATCGCCGCCAAGCTCCGGGACAGCAGAGCGACCCTCATCCTGCTGAATGGTCCTGGAGCAGCGAAGGGAGGAGTGAAAGAGCGTGGGAGTTCGTTCCCCGGAAGCTCCGAGCGGCTGACAGTCCTCGAGGAATCCTGGGAGGGGACGGATCGTGGCACGGGCCGTCTGCGCAGCAGGACCCTGCGCCTGCGCAGCGCGCACACCGGCGAGCACACCCTCGTCCTCCCCGACTCCCACGGCGCGACCACAGCTCCGCGGTCTCGCCCCTCCTCTTCCTCCGCTGCTCCCGTGGCCTCCGCCGCTGTATCCCACAGCGTCCCCGCAGGGACGCTCCGTCTCGTCTCAGACTCCTCCACACGCTCCGACGGTGCCCCATGACGCAGCGGCTCCTCGCCCTCATCGTTCCGGATTGGCCAGCGCTCGCAGCGGCGATCGACGCGGACCTGTCCGCCACGGATCCCGTCGCCGTCCTGCGGGCGAACCGGGTCGTCTCCGCGAATGCGCCGGCCCGAGCACTGGGCATCAGCCGGAACATGCTGAATCGGGCCGCACGGAGCCGCTGCCCGGGCCTGGTCCTCACCGCGTGGGATCCGGAAGGGGAGGCCCGCCTCTTCGTCGCAGCGACGCAGGCCCTCGACACCGCAGTGGCCCGCTTCACCGTGCTGGGGCCCGGAGCGGTGAGCGTTCCGGCCGACTCCCTGCAGCACGTCCACGCGGATGAGGCCTCCGCGGTGGAGTATCTTCTCGCCAGACTCACGGAGTCGACCGGCTGGGAGTTCCTGCCCGGGATCGCGGACACGCCCTTCGCCGCGCTCCTGGCCGCGCGCACCTCCACCCGTGTCGAAGCCGGTCGCACCCCGGAGTTCCTCGCCGTCCAACCCGTCCACGCGCTCGAAGCCGCGGACCTCCTCGACGAGACCCTCGACCCGGAGGACCTCAGCGATCTCGTGAGCGTGCTCTCCCGACTGGGGCTCCGCACACTGGGCGACCTCGCGCGGCTCGATCCTGCAGACGTGGGAACCCGGTTCGGACGGCTGGGGATGCGTGCTCGGGATCTGGCACGGGGCCTCGGCGATCGAGGGCTGCGCGACCACACGCGCGAAGCGGACCTGTCCGTCGAGGCGCCGCTCGAACCTCCGACGCCGCGCACGGACGTCCTCGCCTTCCGCGCCCGCAGCGCCGCCGCAGAGCTCTTCGCCTCGGTCCGTCGGCGATCTCTCGCGTGCACCCAGGTGACGATTCGGCTCACCGCGACCTCGGGGGACCACCACGAGCGGACGTGGCGGCTCGAGGACATGGACGACAACCGGGTCGCGGACCGGGTTCGCTGGCAGGCGGAGGGCTGGCTGAGCTCTCGGACCGGGCGGAAGACACGGAAAACGCGGAAGAAGGAGTCCGAGCAGAAGGAGACTGCACAGGAGAAGGCTGCCCAGAAGGAGGCTGCCCAGGAGATCGCGCCCGAGGACGACCTCGGTCTCGACGAGGGGATCGCGCTCCTCACACTCACCGCGGCAGAGCTCGCGGCCCCACTCGAGACCCAGCGCAGCCTCCTCGACGGGAGCTCCGGCGACGTCTCCCACAGCCTCGAGCGGGTGCAGGGCCTGTTCGGCCCCGATTCCGTGCTGGTCCCCGGCGTGCAGGGAGGTCGGGATCCCGGTGAGACGAACCTCTGGACGCCGTGGCAGCAGACGCCCCGTGCCGCACGCGATCCCGAGGCCCCCTGGCCGGGCACGATCCCCGCCCCGCACCCCGCACGCGTCCTCGACACCCCCATCGAGCTGCTCGATGAGTCCGGCGCGTCCGTCAGTGCCCGGCCGGCAGGTCTCGACAGGCCGCCCGCCCTTCTGCGCATCCCCGGATCCGGGGCGTACCGGATCGTGGATCATTCGTCAGCATGGCCCGTCGACACCGGCTGGTGGGACCCTGCTCTCCGCCAGTACCGGGTGCGTCTCCAGGTGCTCGCCGACGACGGCACGGCCTTCCTCGTGTGCAAAGAGGAAGGGCGCTGGCGCCTGCTGGGAGAGTACGCATGAGGGAAGTGGCCGCATGACGGGCTTCAACCCGCGCACGCCCTGGTCCGAGCTCGAACGCAGGCTCTCCGACCGGCCCCCACCCGAGCAGGCGCGCACAGACCAGCCGAGCACAGACGAGCCCGGCACAGATCTGCCCGTCTCCGTCGGATCGTGGGGGACTCGACCTGCCCGGAGACTGCCGGACGAGACTCCACACGACAAGGCACCGGCACACCGCGTCCCCGCGGGGACGCCCTATGCGGAGCTCCACGCTCACTCTGACTTCAGCTTCCTGGACGGGGCCTCGGAACCGGAGGAGCTCGTCGAGACAGCGGTCGCCGCAGGGCTCACAGGACTCGCCCTCACCGACCACAACGGCCTCTACGGCGCCCCGCGCTTCGCCTCCGCCGCCGCAGAGGCGGGCCTCTCCACGGTCTTCGGCGCGGAGCTGTCGATCGGCCTCACGGAGCACATCCCCGGTCAGGTGGATCCGGACGCGGAGCACCTCCTCGTGCTGGCCCGCGGGGTGGACGGCTACCGGCGCCTGTCCGCCGCGATCACGACGGCGAACATGCGCGGCGAGAAGAACAGGCCGGTCTTCCACGCGGAGGAGCTCCTCGAGGAGACACGGACCTCCGGGGCCTGGCAGCTGCTGACCGGGTGCCGGAAGGGACCACTCGCCCGTGCACTCGACGACCCAGACGACCCCGACGGCGGCCTCACCGCCCTGCGGAACCTGCGCGATGCCGCAGGCCGCGACAACCTCGCAGTCGAGCTCACCCGCCACGGGCTGCCGGACGATGACGAGCGCATCCGCCACCTCACGGAGCTCGCGGAGCGGACGGGCCTGCCCCTCGTCGCGACGAACGCGGTCCACTACGCCACCCGCGCCCGCCACCGCGACGCGCAGGTGCGCGCGGCAGTCCGCTCCCGCCGCAGCCTCGACGCGATGGCGGGCTGGCTGCCGCCCACCGCCTCGGCCCGCATCCACACGGGCGAGGAGATGCTCGCCCGCTTCCCCCGCGCCGCGGTCGCCCAGTCCGCGCGCATCGCCGCCGAGGCCGCCTTCAGCCTCCGTGCCGCCGCACCCCGCCTGCCCACCACTCCGATCCCGCCGGGCCACACGGAGGCCGAGCACCTGCGCAGCCTCGTCTTCCCCGGAGCCCTCCACCGGTACGGCTCCCGTGAGACGGCGCCTCAGGCGTGGGCGCAGGTCGACCGCGAACTCGACACGATCGAATCGATGGGCTTCTGCGGCTACTTCCTCATCGTGTGGGACATCGCCCGGTTCTGCCGGGAGCGCGACATCTTCTGCCAGGGCCGAGGATCCGCCGCGAACTCCGCCGTCTGCTACGTCCTGGGCATCACGGCGGTGGACGCGGTGCGCTTCGGGCTGCTCTTCGACCGCTTCCTCACCCCTGACCGGGAGGGCTACCCGGACATCGACGTCGACATCGAATCCGATCGTCGCGAGGAGGTCATCCAGTACGTCTACGACCACTACGGCAGAGACCGCGCCGCACAGGTCGCGAACGTCATCACCTACCGGGCGAAGTCGGCGGTCCGGGACGCGGCCTCCGCACTGGGCTACGCACCCGGCCAGCAGGACGCCTTCTCGAAGGGCATCCGCCGCTGGTCGAGCCTGCCCGCAGCCGGCGAGCCGGTGGGGGACAACGAGGACGGGGTGCCCGGCCCGGTCCTCACCGCCGCCGCCGGCCTGCTGGGGACGCCCCGGCACCTCGGCATCCACTCCGGCGGGATGATCCTCGCGGATCGGCCGATCGGCGAGGTCGTCCCCATCGAGCCCGCCACGATGGAGGGGCGCACCGTCGTCCAGTGGGACAAGGACGACTGCGCTGCGATGGACCTCGTGAAGTTCGATCTGCTGGGGCTCGGAATGCTCACCGCCCTCCACGAGTCGATCGATCTCATCGCCCGGCACACGGGGGAGCGGATCGACCGGGCCGCACTCCCGCAGGAGGACCCGGCGGTCTTCGACATGCTCTGCGCGGCCGACGCGGTGGGCGTCTTCCAGGTCGAGTCCCGCGCACAGATCGGCACCCTGCCGCGACTTGCTCCCCGCAGCTTCTACGACCTCGCCGTCCAGGTCGCGCTCATCCGGCCGGGCCCCATCCAGGGCGGATCCGTCCACCCCTACATCCGCCGCCGGCAGCAGAAGGAGGAGGTCACCTACCTCCACCCGCTGCTGCGCTCGAGCCTCGAGAAGACGCTGGGCGTGCCGCTGTTCCAGGAGCAGCTCATGCAGATGGCGATGGACGTGGGCGGGTTCTCCGGGGCGGACGCGGACGAGCTGCGCCGCGCGATGGGATCCCGCCGGTCCGAGACGCGGATGCGACTCCTGTCCGAGCGCTTCCTCACGGGAGCCGCAGCCCGCGGCGTCGATGAGGAGATCGCCGTGGCGATCTTCGACAAGATCGCCGCGTTCGCGAACTACGGCTTCCCCGAATCGCACGCGATCAGCTTCGCGAACCTCGTATACGACTCGGCCTGGCTCAAGCGGCACCATCACGCGGCCTTCACCGCCGGGCTGCTGCGCGCCCAGCCGATGGGCTTCTACTCCCCGCAGTCGCTCATCGCCGACGCCCGCCGCCACGGGGTCGGCATCCGTCCCGTCGACGTGAACGCCTCCCAGGTGCTCGCGGATCTCGAGGCGGACCCCGCGTCCGGCGGCGGATGGCCGGATGCCGCCGGGGGACTGGCGATCCGGGTGGGCCTGGCCTCTGTGCGGGACGTGGGGAAGGACGCCGCCGAGGTCGTCGTCGCCGCCCGCAGCGACGACGGCCCCTTCGCGTCGGTCGGCGAGGTCGCCCAGCGGACAGGGCTGTCCACCCGCGCACTCGAGGGACTCGCGACGGCCGGCGCGTTCGCCTCACTCGGCCTGGACCGCCGGGAGGCGCTGTGGGTGGCCGGCGGGCAGGCGGGTGCCTCTCCGGCGACGCTGCCGGGGACCTCGGGCCCGGAGACCGCACCGGCGCTGCCGGGCATGGACGCCTTCGAGACGACGCTCGCGGAGCTGTGGGCGACCGGGGTGACCGTCGACGGGTACCCGACGGAGGTGCTGCGGGAGGCTCTGCGCACCCGCGGGTACGGCTCCACGCGGGATGCGTGGGACGTTCACGACGGCACCCGTGTGACGGTCGCCGGCATCGTCACCCACCGCCAGCGGCCGTCGACCGCCGACGGGATCACGTTCTTCAACCTCGAGGACGAGTTCGGCATGCTCAACGTCGTGTGCACCCGCGGACTTATGCAGCGGCACCGCAGGATCGCACTCACGAAGAACGTCCTCGCGGTGACGGGCCTCATCCAGCGGGCGGACGGGGCACTGCGTCCCGATGGCGCGCCGGGCGCCGCCGTCGTGAGCCTGTATGCGCACCGGCTGACGCCGATCGCCACGGACATCGCCCCGCGCGCCCGTGACTTCCAGTGAAGTCGATGGTCCCCAGTGACGTCGATGACTTCCAGTGACGCGCTGTGACACCGGAAGAGTCCGATTGTGACGTTCGATGACGCACCCCTCGCCGGTCGGCTGCGGGTTCAGCCACGATGGACCCAGTACGACACTGACGGACCTCAGTCCGGTGCCCGGCCCCACGCCGCGCGCCCTCCAGCGAAGGAGCTCCCCATGACCGCGTTCGAGACCCTCCAGATCCACGCCGGCCAGGAGCCGGACTCGCAGACCGGCGCCCGCGCGCTGCCGATCTACCAGACCACCTCCTTCGTCTTCGACTCCCAGAAGACCGCGGCGGACCGCTTCGCGCTGTCCGACCTCGGCCCGATCTACACCCGTCTGGGCAACCCCACGAACGAAGCGGTCGAGGGCCGTGTCGCAGCGCTGGAGGGAGGCGTCGGCGCCGTGCTCGTCGCCTCCGGCCAGTCGGCGGAGTTCCTCGCGCTGCTGAACGTCGCGGGCGCGGGCGACCACATCGTCGCGAGCGGCAGCCTCTACGGCGGCACCTACAACCTCTTCGCGGTGACCCTCCCGAAGCTCGGCATCGAGACGACCTTCGTCGAGGCGGGCGACCCCCAGGCCTGGAAGGACGCGGTCCGGGAGAACACGAAGGCGTTCTTCGCCGAATCGATCGCGAACCCGCGCTCCGAGGTCCTCGACATCGCGACCGTGGCGGATCTGGCCCACGACGCCGGCGTCCCGCTCATCGTCGACAACACGATGGCGACCCCCTACCTCGTCAAGCCGATCGAGCACGGCGCGGACGTCGTCGTCCACTCGGCCACGAAGTTCCTGGGCGGACACGGCACGTCGATCGCAGGCGTCATCGTCGACTCCGGGAACTTCGACTACACGCGCTACCCCGATCGCTTCCCCGGCTTCAACGAGCCCGACGAGTCCTACAACGGCCTCGTCTTCGGCCGTGACCTGGGCCCCGACTCGCCCTTCGGCGCGAACGTGTCCTACGGCATCAAGATCCGCGTCCAGCTGCTGCGCGACCTGGGTCCCGCGGCCTCGCCGTTCAACGCCTTCCTCATCGCCCAGGGCATCGAGACGCTCAGCCTGCGCATCGAGCGCCACGTGGAGAACGCCAAGAAGGTCATCGACTTCCTCGACGGCCACCCGCAGGTGGAGAAGATCCACTTCGCCGGACACTCATCGAGCCCCTGGTACGAACTGGGCAAGAAGTACCTGCCGAAGGGCGCGGGCTCCGTGCTCGGCTTCGACATCGCCGGAGGATTCGACGCGGCGGTCGCCTTCGTGGACGCACTCGAGCTCCACTCGCACGTGGCCAACATCGGCGACGTCCGCTCTCTCGTCATCCACCCCGCCTCGACGACCCACTCGCAGCTGAGCGAGGAGGCACTCGTCGCTGCGGGCGTGAACCAGAGCTTCGTGCGGCTGGCCGTGGGGATCGAGGGGATCGACGACATCCTCGCGGACCTGGAGACGGGCTTCGCCGCCGCGCAGGCAGCGGCGGGAGCCTCCTCGGGTCAGGACACCCAGGGTGCCCAGTGACGACTGTCGTCCCCGAGACCTCGCACCGCACGCGCACCGCGCGTCTGGGAGCACTGACACTGGAGACCGGCGTCGTGCTCCCGGACGTGACGCTCGCCTACGACACGTACGGCGTGCTGTCCCCGCAGCGGGACAACGCGATCCTCATCGAGCACGCGCTCACGGGCGACTCGCATGCCCACGAGTGGTGGGACGGGCTGATCGGCCCCGGCCGGACGCTCGACACCGACCGCTGGTTCGTCGTCTGCGCGAATGTGCTGGGCGGCTGCTCGGGCTCGACGGGACCGGCCGACCCCACGAGCGCTGAGCACGCGGGGAGCGCCTTCCCGCTCATCACGGTCCGCGACACCGTGCACGCAGAGCTGCGGCTCGCGGATCAGCTGGGGATCGATGTGTGGCACACGGTGCTCGGCGGGTCGATGGGCGGCGCTCGTGCACTCGAGACCGCTCTCATCGCCCCGGACCGGGTGGCCCGCACCGGTGTCTTCGCGGCTCCCGCCTTCTCCGATGCGGACCAGATCGCGTGGGGCCACATCCAGATCGCAGCGATCCGCGCGGATCGCGAGCGCGGCCTCGGCATCGCGCGGCAGATCGCCCACCTGACGTATCGCGCCGATGCAGAGCTCAACCACCGGTTCGAGGCGCGCCAGCAGGCGACGAATGCTCCTGCACAGGAACCGGGGGAGAGGTACTACGCGATCCAGAGCTACCTCGACCACCAGGCGGGGAAGCTCCAGGGCCGCTTCGACCCGGATTCGTACGTGACCCTGTCACAGGCGCTCATGGACCACGACGTCCGCCGAGGCCGTGATGCGGACCTGCGCCGGGCCCTCGCGGGAGCCGGGGGCCGGTTCCTCGTGGCCGCCGTCACCAGCGATCGGCTCTACACCCCTCCGCAGGTGCGGCTGCTCGCCGACAGCCTGCCCGCCGGTGCCGAATTCAGGACGATCACCAGCTGGGCGGGCCACGACGGCTTCCTCACGGAATCCGATCAGGTCGGAGCGCTCATCTCCGAGCTGCTCGCTTCCTGAGCTCCTTCTCGTCCACCGGCCAGTCAGAGCGTGCACGCGCGGCGCGGTAGTAGGCACGGGCTTCGTCCTGCCGCTCCGCCTCCGCCCCGTCGGCGATCGGGGAGCGACGATGCGCCGGGCCGTAGCCGAACGAGTCGACGAGGTCGAGCGAGTTCTCGGCGAGCTTCGCGCACAGGGAGTCGATCGTCGGACCGATAAGGCGGGCCCGTGCCATGGGCAGGCGGCCGTGCATGCTGTGCCAGCCCATGTGCTTCTCGATGAGGGTGAGGCCGTAGAGGTCACGGATCCTCCGCAGGATCTTCGCCTCGTCCGGGTGCCGGCCCTCGTCCTCGACCCGGTGCATCTCCGTGTTGAGGCCCTGCCACTTGAGCAGCTCGATGTAGGCGATCGAGGCTTCGATGAGCTCGTTCTGGTGCTTGTTGAACAGCGCCGCGCTGTCCGCCTGGCTCATCGAGCGCGCCGGCCGCAGCGCCTGGGCGACCGAGGCGACCATCGTCTCGACGCGGTCGGAGAGGAGTGCCTCCTGCACCTTGCCCGACCGGACCCGCTTCGATCTCACCGATGTGGTCACGAGGTCGCCGATCGTCCGGCCGATGTTCGCGACGCCCGTGCGGAAGAGGGTGTGCTCTGCGGCCTGCGCGCCGATGAAGCGGGCGGCACCGCCGAAGTCGATGTCCTTGAGCTCCTTCGCGTAGTCGGTGAGGAGCCGCTTGCCGACCAGCTGGAGGAGGACTGTGTTGTCACCCTCGAACGTCACGTACACGTCCATGTCCCCGTAGAGGCCGACGAGCCGGTTCTCATCCATGTACCCGGCACCGCCGCATGCCTCCCGGCTCTCCTGGATCGTGTCGAGCGCGTCCCACGTGCTGAGTGCCTTGAACCCGGCCGCCTGCGTCTCCAGCAGCTCGCGCTCCTCACCGGATTCGTCCGCGCCGGAGAACACCGCGTCGAACGTGTGCAGCAGCGTGTCGTGCGAGATGGCGTTCGCGTAGGTCTGGCTGATGAGCGGCATGAGCCTGCGCTGGTGGCGCTGGTAGTCGATGAGCCGCGTCTCCTCGACGGGTGAGGTCGATGTGAACTGGCGCCGGTCGTGCGCGTACCGCACCGCGATGTCGAGCGCGAGCTTCGACGCGACGACTGCGGCCCCGTCGAGCGAGACCCGTCCCTGCACCAGGGTGCCGAGCATCGTGAAGAAGCGGCGTCCGGGTGAGTCGATCGGCGACGAGTACTCCCCGTCGGCCGTGACGGCCCCGTAGCGGGTCAGGAGGTTCCCACGGGGGACCCGGACCTGGTCGAAGGCGATCCGACCGTTGTCGACGCCCAGGAGTCCGCCCTTCTTCCCGTCGTCCTCGATGGTGATGCCGTCCACGACGCTGCCAGCCTCGTCGCGGACGGGGACCACGAACGCGTGGACTCCGTGGTTCACCCCGTTCGTGATGAGCTGCGAGAACACGACCGCGGCACGAGCGTCCCGTGCAGCGTTGCCGATGTACTCCTTCGTGGCCGCTCGGAACGGCGTGTGGATGACGAACTCCTGAGCCTCCGCATCGTAGGTCGCGGTCGTCGCGACCTCGGCGACATCGGATCCGTGGCCGATCTCCGTCATCGCGAAGCTGCCCAGGAGTCGGCCGGACAGCGCGTCGTCCAGCCACTTCTCGTGCTGTTCGTCGTTGCCCAGGTGCATGATCGCCCCGCCGAACAGTCCGAACTGCACGCCGGCCTTGATCTGCAGGCTGGGGGATGCCGCGACGAGCTCCTCGAAGCCCGCGACGTACTCCGCGTGGCTGTTGCTGCCGCCCTCGCCCTCGGACAGCGGCAGTCGTGTGAGACCGGATTCGGCGACCGCCGCGATGCCTGCGGTGGTCGCAGCCCGCAGCTCCTCGAGTGTGCCGTCGGCGGGCAGGTGGAGCGACGGATCCTCGGTGAGGTCGCGCATGCGCCGGCGGGCCTCGGCCCATTCGCCGTCGAGCACGTCTCGCAGGACCGTCGCATCGATCGTGAGCGGCGTCTTCCCTCGGTTCATTCGTCTTCCTTTCGTGAGGCCCACAGCCACGTGGCGAGGCGGGTGGTGAACTGTTCGGTCGAGTCGGTGTCTGCCGAGCGGTCGTCGCCCAGCCAGTTCAGGGTGCAGCTGCGGACGAAGCCCACGGCGCCCGAGGCCCACATCCGCTCCGTGGAGCCGGTCAGTCCCATGCGCGCGCACAGGAGGTCGACGACGTCGTCGAGGAATGCGCCCCCGCCGTCGTCCGAGGTGACGACGGAGTCGCAGAACCGATAGACGGCGGGGGACCGCACGCCCAGGGCGACGAAGGCGGAGATCATCGCCTCCAGCGCCTCCTGCGGAGTGCCGTCCGGGCGCCCAGCCTCATCGAGCGACCGGCGGATCACGTCCATGGCCCAGTCGCCCATCGCCTGCTGCAGCCCCCGACGGTCGTGGAAGTACCGGTAGAACACCGTCTTCGACGTTCCCGTCGCCTCCGCCAGGCCGTCCATCGACACCGTCTCGCCCCGCGTGGAGATCGCGATGCGGGCGCTGCGCAGGAGCTCACGGCGGCGCGTGCGGCGGTGCTGCTCCCAGCGGAGGCTCCGACCATCGCGGACGGTCTCATCGGTCATCGCACGGGCTTTCATGTAACTGACGGTATCAGGTACGGTCGGTACCGGTGAATCGGCTCAGAGCTGACTGAATCCGTCCGCGCGACACCCCCAGACGCGACACCTCAGACGCGTTCCCTCCAGAGAGGACCCACTCCATGACCCAGTCCCCGCAGCCCACGCGACCCGCAGCGATCCTCGGCGGCAACCGGATCCCGTTCGCGCGCGCCCATAAGCAGTACGCGCGCGCATCGAACCAGGACATGCTCACGAGTGCCCTCGACGGCCTCGTCGCCCGCTTCGGACTGGCGGGGGAGAGGCTGGGCGAAGTGGCCGGCGGCGCCGTCCTCAAGCACTCCCGTGACCTCAACCTCACGCGCGAGGCCGTGCTCGGCTCCGCGCTGTCTCCGGAGACTCCCGCGTTCGACCTGGGGCAGGCGTGCGCGACGGGGCTCGAGGCGACGGTGTCGATCGCCCAGAAGATCCGTCTGGGACAGATCGACGTGGGCATCGGATCTGGTGTGGATTCGGCCTCGGACGCTCCGATCGCGGTGAGCGAGGAGCTGCGCGGTGTCCTGCTGGAGCTCAACCGCGCGAAGACGATGTCGCAGCGCCTCAGGGCCGTCTCCCGCCTGCGGCCCTCCGATCTCGCGCCGGCGCTGCCGGACAACGGCGAGGCGCGCACGGGGCTGTCGATGGGCGAGCACCAGGCGATCACCACCGCGGAATGGGGCATCTCGCGCGAGGACCAGGATGCCCTGGCGCTGGCCTCGCACCAGCGGATGGCGGCCGCATGGGAGCGCGGCTTCTTCGACGACCTGGTCACCCCCTACCTGGGAGTCTCACGCGACACCAACCTGCGGGCGGACTCGACGATGGAATCGCTGGGCGCACTCAAGCCCGCGTTCGGCCGCGGTCTGTCCGCGACGCCCACCATGACGGCCGGCAACTCGACACCGCTCACGGACGGCGCGTCCTCTGTGCTGCTGTCGTCGCAGGAGTGGGCCGCGGACCACGGAATCGAACCGCTCGCGTACCTGGTCGACGCCGAGGCCGCGGCAGTCGACTTCGTCACCGGCAGCGAGGGCCTCCTCATGGCACCGGCCTACGCCGTGCCGCGACTGCTGGCCCGCAACGGCCTCACGTTCGCAGACTTCGACGTCTTCGAGATCCATGAGGCGTTCGCCTCGACTGTGCTCACCCATATGGCCGCATGGGAGAGCGAGGAGTTCTGCCGCGAGAAGCTGGGACTCGACGCACCCCTGGGCCCGATCGATCGCGACAAGCTGAACCCCAACGGCTCGTCGCTCGCCGCCGGCCACCCGTTCGCCGCCACCGGCGGGCGGATCATCGCGTCGGTCGCGAAGCACCTCAAGGAGACCGGCCAGCGTCGCGCACTCGTCTCGATCTGCGCCGCCGGAGGCCAGGGCCTCACCGCGATCGTCGAGGCCTGACAGACACCACCACTCGGAGGAACCCATGACTGATCGCTACACCAAACTCGCCAACGGTCCGCTCAAGGCACTGGTCAAGACGCTCGGGCTGCCCAGCCCCGTCCCGCTGCGCCGTCACAGTGACGGCGCGTACCTCAGCGAGCCCGTGCTCGTGCTGGGAGCCGGTGCCGCTGCGGACGCCTACGCACAGATCCTGCTGGACAACGGCTTCGAAGTCCGCCGCAAACCCACCTCGGAGAAGCTGTCGGCCGTCCTCGCCTTCTTCGACGAGGCGCAGGAGCCGACCGACCTCTCGGAGATTGCCCTGGAGATCGGGGGAGCCCTGCGCGGGCTCGTCCGCTGCTCCCGCGTGATCGTGTTCTCCCGCGATGCCCACATCAGCCCGGAGCGTCCCGCGGACACGGACCCGGCCCTCAACGCGACGCGCAACGGTGCGGTGGGCCTCATGCGGTCGCTCGCCCATGAGATGCGGGGCGGGTCCACCGCCAACGGCATCGTCGTGTCGGACGGCGTCCCGATGGACGCCCCGAGCGTCGTGAGCGCCCTCTGGTTCCTCCTGTCCTCGAAGTCCGCCTACGTATCGGGCCAGCCGCTGCACGTCACGACGGCTCACGGAGAGGCCGCCACCGCCGAGGCACTGGCCGGTGCACACCTGGACGGTCGCCTGGCCGTCGTCACGGGTGCGGCGCGGGGGATCGGCGCGGCGATCGCCGCGACGCTCGCCAGGGACGGAGCGACCGTCGTGGGCGTCGACGTGCCGCAGGCCGGCGACGCGCTCGCACGAACGATGAATGGGATCGGCGGCACCGCACTGCAGCTGGACATCACCGCGGAGGACGCGGGCCGGGTCATCGCGCAGCGCGTCGGGGAGCCGATCGACATCCTGGTGCACAATGCGGGCATCACCCGCGATCGGATGCTCGCGAACATGGAGGCCTCGCGCTGGGACTCCGTCATCGCCGTGAACATCGCCTCGCAGCTGCGGATGAACACGCAGCTCACCGAGGCGGGCGCATGGGGCAGCGCCCCGCGGATCATCTCGCTGGCCTCCACCTCCGGCATCGCAGGCAATCGCGGTCAGACGAACTACGCCGCCTCGAAGGCCGGGGTCATCGGGATGGTCGCCGCGTCCGCGGATCGCTTCGCCACACAGGGCGGAACGATCAACGCCGTGGCCCCGGGCTTCATCGAGACGGAGATGACCGCGAAGATGCCCACGCTCACGCGTGAGGTCGCGCGCCGTGTCGCGAGCCTGCAGCAGGGCGGGCTCCCCGTGGACGTCGCCGAGGCGATCGCCTTCCTCGCCGCACAGTCCTCCGGAGGGATCTCCGGCACGACGCTGCGCGTGTGCGGACAGAATCTGGTGGGTGCCTGATGCTCAGGACGTATCTCGCCGCTGCGGGTTCGAGTGTGCTCAAGCGCATCCGCCCCGCTGCCGCCGGCCCCCTCTCCCGGGTCGCCGGCCCAGAGTCCCCCCGCCGCACGGAGACCGTGACGGCCGATCCGCAGACGGTCGCGGAGTTCTGCCGCGCCGTCGGAGAACCGGTCCGCAACACCGTGCCGGTCACGTGGCTGCACGCCCAGGGGTTCGCAGCCAGCCTCTCGCTCCTGAGTGCTCCGGACTTCCCCGCTCCGGCCATGGGGATGGTGCACGTCACGAACTCCCTCACCCAGCTGCATCCCGTGCGCGTGGGCGACGCCGTCACCGCCACGGTGTGGATCGACGCGATCCGCACGCACCCGAAGGGGACGGAGATCGTCGTCGCGGCCGCGTTCGACGTCGACGGCCGGCGCTGCGTCGACGAGCGCTGCCATTACCTCGCGAAGGGAGTGCGGGTGGACGGTGCGACTCCTCACGACCCGGCGGAGCGCACGCCGTTCGAGGCACCCGATGCCACGATGAGCTGGAGGCTGACGCCCCGGACGGCGGATACGTATGCGCGAGTCTCCGGCGACGTGAACCCGATCCACCTGAACGGACTCGCGGCGAAGGCATTCGGGTTCAGGGGCCGGATCGTCCACGGGATGTACACAGCGGCCCGTGCGCTCGCATCCGCCCAGATCCGCGCCGATGCCTTCACGTGGGACGTGGAGTTCGCGACCCCCGTGGTGCTGCCCTCGACAGTCGCCGTGCGCGTTGCCCACGGCAGCGCTCTGACAACAGTCGACGTGTGGAATCCGCGCGACGGACGGCCCCACATGCTGTCCTCCATACGCACCGAGAGCGGCACCGAGAACGGTACGGAGAATGGTACGTCGAACGGGCGGCAGTGAGCCCGCTCACAAGCGGTCGGATCGATTTGGACTGGACCTGAGGAGTGTGTAATCTTGTCTCTGTTGCCCGCGCGGGTGGCGGAATTGGTAGACGCGCTAGCTTGAGGTGCTAGTGCCCTAATAATGGGCGTGGGGGTTCAAGTCCCCCTCCGCGCACAGCAGTGAGTGAGGCCCCTGGCCACGGAGAGATCCGCGGTCAGGGGCCTCACTCATTCACGAGGGCCCCACCCCTCAGCTCAGGGGAGGTCGCGCAGGATCCATCGGCCGGCCGAAGAGGGCCATGCGCCAGCCCGGCGGGCGGTGATCCGACCAGTACCGCTCCACGGCCTCCTCGTAGCAGTCGACGAGGCTCTCCGTCGCATTGCGCCAGCCGTGCTTCTCCGTCTCCTGACGGCCACCGGCGGACAGCCGTGCCCGCAGCGCGTCATCCTCGAGCACACGTGAGACCTTCGCCGTGATGTCGTCGACTGAGCCCGGCTCGTGGAGGAGGCCCCCGACGCCGTCATTCACCGCGAAGGGAAGCCCGCCGGCGCGAGCGCCGACGACGGGGACGCCCGAGGCCATGGATTCGAGGGCGACGAGGCCCAGCGTCTCCGTGGTCGAGGGGAACACGAAGAGATCGGCACTCGCATACGCGGCGGCCAGCTCCTCGCCGCCCATGTATCCGGTGAAGACGGTGCGGGTTCCCGCGAACAGACGCTCCAGCTCCTCGCGGTGCGGTCCCGATCCGACGAAGGCCAGCCGGACGTTCTCCGGTAGCCGATCCATCATCGGGCGCAGCAGGTCGAGGTCCTTCTCCTTCGACAGCCTGCCGACGTAGACCAGCAGCCGATCATCCGGGTTGCCGGCCGTCAGGCGCTCGCGCATGGAGCGGTCCGCGCGCTCGGGACTGTAGGCATCGGTGTCGACGGCCTTCGGCCACAGCTGCACGTTGCGGATGCCCGAGCCGCGCGCCCGCTGCACCATCTGCTGCGAAGTGCAGAGATTCACCTGGGCGAAGTTGTGCATCCAGGTGATCCAGCGGCTCGTGGTGTCCGTGATCCACTCCAGGCCCAGACGCTCCGTGTACGACGGCACGTCGGTGTGGAAGCTGGCGACCAGCGGCAGATCCCGCCTCCGCGCCGACAGCGTCCCGTACGCTGCGAGCCAGATCGGGTTCACAGCATGCACCACATGGGGGTGGAAGCGCTCCATGACCCGTGCGATCTCCGGAGTCGGCAGGCCGACGGACAGCTCCGGATACCAGGGGCGGAACGGGACCGCCCGCACCCGGACGACCTCGAAGCCCGCGAACGACTCCGGGGGGTGGCCCGGAGCGAAGACGACGACCTCGTGCCCCATCGCCTGGAGCTGCTCGAGGGAGCGGACCAGCCGCGTGACGACTCCGTCGACCTTGGGGAGGAAGACCTCCGTGAAGACGGCGATGCGCACCTGGTCAGCCGGCCGTCACGCGGACTCGGCGATCCGTGTCGGTGCACCGACCGCCTGGTTCTCGGTCCACAGCGACGTCGCCGGGATCTTCGTGAGGTCGGCACGATCAGCGTATCGACGGGCCGTCTCCTCGACCTCCTGCAGGAGTCCGGAGGAGAGGGTCGTCGGCTCGAGGCCCAGATCGAGGAAGGTCCGGTTCGACGCGTACAGGTCGTTCTCCGCGGACTCCTGCCGGGGGTTCGGGACGAGCTCCAGCGAGGCGCCGGAGATCTCGCAGATGAGCTCCGCCAGGTCGCGGACCCGGTGGGTCTCCGTCATCTGGTTGAAGATCTTCACCTTGTCCCCGCCCGCGGGCGGGTTGTCGACCGCGATCGCGATGCAGCGCACCATGTCCTGGATGTGGATGAAGGCGCGCGTCTGCCCACCCGTGCCGTGGACCGTCAGCGGATAGCCGACGGCCGCCTGCATGAGGAAGCGGTTGAGGACGGTGCCGTAGTCGCCGTCGTAGTCGAAGCGGTTGATGAGGCGCTCGTCGAGCTGGGTCTCCTCCGTGTGGGTTCCCCAGATGATGCCCTGGTGGAGGTCCGTGATCCGCAGCTTGTCGTTCTTCGCGTAGAACGCGAAGAGATGCTGGTCGAGCACCTTCGTCATGTGGTAGATCGAACCGGGATTGGACGGGTAGAGCATCGTCTGGTCGATGAGCTCGCCGGTCGCATTCCCGTCCGCGTCCTCGCCCGGCACCTTCACGTCGAGGTAGCCCTCGGGGATGCGCATGCCCGCCGTGCCGTAGCCGTAGACGCCCATCGTGCCGAGGTGGACCAGGTGCACATCGAGATCGGATTCGACGATCGCGGACAGCACGTTGTGCGTCGCGTTCACATTGTTGTCGATCGTGTACCGCTTGTGGGAGGGGGACTTCATCGAGTACGGGGCCGCCCGCTGCTCTGCGAAGTGGATGACCACCTCCGGACGGGCCTGCGACAGCAGTGCAACGAATTCCTCGTAGTCCTCGGCGAGGTCGACCTCGTGGAAGTCGATCGTCCGTCCCGTGGCCTCGGTCCACGCCGCGAGCCGCTCCTGCGGGGTGCGGATGGGCGTCAGCGAATCGGTCCCGAGCTCCTCATCGATCCGACGGCGGGACAGATTGTCGACGATTCCGACGTCGTGGCCCAGCTGGGAGAGGTGGAGGGCCGCAGGCCATCCGCAGAAGCCGTCTCCGCCGAGGACAAGGATGCGCACGTATGTCTCCTTCAAACGTTCATGTCGAGCTCTGGTCTCGTTCGTCGCTCCACACTACCCGCCCCGTAGACTGGCTGATGGACAGTGTTCTACATGGAGGTGAACTCATGACGGACGCCCAGGTCGGGGCCCCGCTCCCCGACATGCCCGACGACTTCTCATCCGTGCTGGTGATCGTCGCGCACCCCGATGATCCCGAGTACGGGATCGGCTCCGCGGTCGCAGCCTGGACGCGCGCCGGGAAGCGGGTGGGCTATCTGCTCGCCAGCCGGGGCGAGGCCGGCATCGAGGGGCTGGACCCCGCAGAGTCCGCGATCGTCCGCACGAAGGAGCAGGAGGCCGCGTGCCGGGAGGTCGGCGTCACCTCACTCGTCTTCCCGGACGAGCCCGATGGGCGGATCCTCGCGACCCCTCAGCTGCGCACGAAGATCGCCCATGAGATCCGTCGCTTCCGACCGGAGCTCGTCGTGCTGCTGAACTTCCAGCCCACGCGGGGCGGACGGTTCTTCAATTCGGCCGACCACCGCAACCTCGGCCAGGCGGCGGTCGACGGCGTCGCAGACGCCGGCAACGAATGGATCGTGCCCGGCGCGCGCTACGACGGAGTCGCCCGCATCGTGGAGTTCGGTGCTGAGCCCACCCACCGTATCGACGTGACGGACGGGGTCGAGGCGGCGGTCGCCTCCCTCACGTGCCACCGGGAGTACCTGGCCGCGCTCTCCGACGAGCCCGTGGAGGAGCAGGCGCGTGCCCAGATCGACTCGACCCTCACCCATGAGGACGGGCGCGCCTACCTCGGGTTCCGCGTGTACGGCTGAGCGTCGACCTGAGCACCTGAGACCGCCCTGACGAAAGGACCTGTTCCATGACGCAGTCCCCTTCCACGCCCCAGCCCCACGATCCCTACGAGAGCGCCGTCGCAGAGACCACCCGGATCGCGCAGCGACTCATCCGGTTCGATACGCAGAACTGGGGCGAGGGGAAGGCGAACCCCGAGCTCGAGGCGACGGAGTGGATCGCGGCCCAGCTGGCCGAGGTCGGCCTCGAGTCCACCATCAGGGAGTCCGAGCCCGGTCGCGCGAGCCTCGTCGCTCGCATCCCGGGCACTGATCCGGACGCCGGAGCCCTCGTCGTCCACGGCCACACCGATGTGGTCCCGGCCGACGAGTCGGAGTGGTCCGTCGATCCGTTCGGCGGCGTCATCGAGGACGGGCTCCTGTGGGGCCGCGGCGCCGTGGACATGAAGAACATGGACGCGATGATCATCTCCAGCGTCCGCGACATGCTGCAGAAGGGGCTGCGTCCCCGACGTGACCTCATCATCGCCTTCTTCGCGGACGAGGAGGCCGGCGGGGGATACGGGGCCGGCTGGATGGTCGACAACCACCCGGAGCTGTTCTCAGGCGCGACCGAGGCGATCAGCGAGGTCGGCGGCTATTCGACGACCATCCGCGGACAGCGCGTCTACCTCGTGCAGACCGCGGAGAAGGGCCTCGCCTGGCTCCGCCTGCTCGCCCACGGCACCGCCGGCCACGGTTCGATGGTCAACGACGACAACCCGATCACCCGACTCGCAGGGGCGATCTCCCGGATCGGCGCGCATGAGTGGCCGGAGGACATGCCCCAGTCCACGCGGGACCTCCTCGAAGGGGTCTCGGAGATCACCGGCATCCCCTTCACAGCGGAGACGACCGAAGAGCTCATCAGCGAGCTCGGCACCGTGTCCCGGTTCGTGGGCCCCACGCTGCGCAACACCTCCAACCCGACCATCCTCCAGGCCGGGTACAAGCACAACGTCATCCCCGCGACGGCCCAGGCGTTCGTCGACTGCCGTGTGCTGCCGGGCCAGTTCGAGGACGTCATGCTGACGATCAAGGAGCTCGTGGGAGAGGGGATCGACGTGGAGCCCGTGACCGTGGGCGACGCCGTCGAATCCCCCTTCAGCGGTCGGCTGGTCGACACCATGAAGTCATGCCTGCTCGACGCGGATCCCGGCGCGATCGTGCTGCCGCACACGATGAGCGGGGGCACGGACAACAAGTCGCTCGCGCGCCTGGGGATCGTCGGGTACGGCTTCGCGCCCCTGCAGCTGACGGATGACCTGGACTTCGCAGCCATGTTCCACGGCAAGGACGAGCGCGTGGCGCTGTCCTCACTGGACTTCGGCACCCGCGTGCTCAGTCGGTTCCTGCTGGAGGCGTGACGACTGAGCGCCGCGGCGGCTCCGCCCGCCGCGGCCATGACGCGATGACCACGCCGATCAGCACGCACGTCATCGCGACGATCGTCGTGACGGTGATCGTGGCCCCCGGGTAGACGAGGTCCACGACCAGCGAGCTCAGCAGGTTCCCGAAGAGCGACGTCATCGACACGAGCAGCACCCCCAGGTGACTGACCGTCGTCGACGTCACGCCGATGAACACGACCCCGAGCGCTCCGCCGATCAGCAGCCACGCCTCACCGGGCATCTGCGGCAGCCGCTCGACACGCGTGCCGGCCGCCCACACGGCTGCGCTGCACACGAGCAGGAAGACGAAGCCCACCAGGAAGTTCACGGTCGTGGCGGTGATCGCTGAGCGCGACGACTCCCGGACCCTGCCGTTGAGCGCTGCCTGCACCGAGGTCAGGGTCCCCGCCAGCAGCGGCACCAGCGGTGCCCAGAGCGGGATGCCGCGTGAGAATCCACCCACCGACACCAGCACGACGCCCGCGAGCACGACGATCGTGCCGATGAGCCTCCGCGCCGACGGCGGTGTGCGACCGCCGGGCGGCAGCGATGTGTTGTCCACGACCAGTGCCCCCAGCAGCTGGCCGCACACGAACGACATCGTGAGGATGGAGACGCCGATGAGGGGCACGGTGAGAGCCTGCGCGAGCACGACCGTCGAACCGCCCAGTCCTCCGAGCAGCATCCACCAGCGCACGGAGCCGCCCCGCAGATCCGCGAGGAGACGGCCCGCACCCCTACGCGCTCTCGCCGATGCCGCGAGGACGAGGACCATGAGGAGGAGGCCGCCGAAGAAGCTGAGGGTCGCGGCGTAGACACCCGAGCCGATGACGCCGGCGAGCGATCCGTTCGCCCGCGACTGGATGGCCATGAGGAAGCCGGCGAGCGCTGTCGCGGCACCGGCGAGGAGGATCGTTCCGTCTACCCGCACCCGGTGACCGTATCACCGGCCTATCCTGGGGTGATGGAGATCATCCTGGTGCGCCACGGCGAATCGACCGCGAATGCGGGCGGAGTGCTGGCCGGACGCGACGATTCCGTCGAACTCACTGTCACGGGCCGCACTCAGGTGCGCGAGGCCCGCGACCTCATACCGGAGCTCACAGGCGACAGTCCTGCCGCGGTCTTCAGCTCGCCCATCCGGCGGTGCCTCATGACCGCGGACGAGCTCATGCGGCCAGACGGATCCGTGGACGCTTCTCGTGCTGATCCGCAGAGCGCGCCCGCTGCCCGCACGGTGCTCGAGGAGCTCTCCGAGGTCCACTACGGGGAGTGGACCGGCAGGAGGATCCGCGATCTTCTGAAGGAGCCGCTCTGGGAGACCGTGCGGTCCACTCCCAGCCGCGCCCGGTTCCCGGGAGGCGAATCGCTCGCCGAGGTCGCAGTGCGATCCCGCGCCGCGCTCGAGTCCGCGTGCGAACAGGCGCACGAGCGCGGCGCGAAGGCGGCGATCCTCGTATCCCACGGCGATGTCATCAAGATGATGCTGGCCCACGCACTCGGCATGGAGGTCGACAGCTTCCAGCGGATCGCGGTCGCTCCGGCATCGGTGTCTCGACTCGTCGTGGGGAAGACCGGGTCGGTCCCTCCCATGACGGTCACCATGCTCGGTGCGACGGCCCGGGGGCGGCGCGCACAGGCGCGCCGGCCGGGCGGCGGACGCTGATCAGAGCGGCTGCAGGACTCCGGTGCCCAGCAGGATGTAGATGAGGACACCGATGGCCACGCGGTACCAGACGAAGACGGCGAACGACTTCGTCTGGACGAACTTGAGGAAGCCGACGATCACGACGTATCCGACGACGAACGCCACGATTGTCGCCAGCGCGGTGGGGCCCCAGCCGAGCACCATCTCGTTGCCGGCCGACACCTCCGACAGGGACTTGTAGAGGCCGTAGAAGCCGGAACCCATGACTGCGGGCACCGCCAGCAGGAACGAGTAGCGCGCCGCCTCGGGGCGGGTGAAGCCCATGAAGCGACCCGCCATGATCGTGCCGCCGGACCGGGACACGCCCGGGATGAGTGCGAGCGCCTGGGCGAATCCGTAGCCGAGTCCCTGCCCCCAGGTCATCTTGTCGAGGGTCTGGACGCGCGGTCCGACCTTGTCCGCCACGCCCAGGATGAGGCCGAAGACGATGAGCATCGTCGCGGTGATCCACAGGCTGCGCAGGACGGAGTCGATCGCATCCTGGAAGAGGAGGCCGAGCACGACGATCGGCACCGAGCCGATGATGATCAGCCAGCCCATCCGGACCTTCGGGTCGCTGCGGGACTCACGGCCCACGAGCGATCGGCACCACGCGCCGATGATCGACGTGATGTCCTTCCAGAAGTAGACGATGACGGCGGTCTCCGTGCCGATCTGGATGATCGCAGTGAAGAACGCACCGGGATCCCGGCCGGGCAGCAGGAACTCGCCGATGATCCGCACGTGGGCGGACGACGAGACCGGCAGGAATTCGGTGAGGCCCTGGACGATGCCCAGGATCACGGCGATGATCCAATCCATGGAGGATCATGTCCTTTGCTTCGGGGGCGTGAACCACGTCAGGCTACCCCTCATCCGGTAGCCTTCGGAACTATGCATTCGAACCGGATGGGCAATACGGGCCTGCAGGTGTCCGATCTCTCACTGGGGACCTTCGAATGGGGTCGACGCGTCGACGAGGCGACCGCTCGGGAACTCCTCGACGCCTACGCCTCCGCGGGGGGCACGGCACTCGAGCTCCCCGCCTTCGACGCCCCCGCCGTGGGTCTCGTCACAGGCATGCGGATCCCGTCCCGCGTGCAGCTCCTCGCACGGGTGGGAGTGCGCGCGACCGAAGCGGGGGGACCGCCCCAGCTGCGGACCGGCCGCTCCGATCTCCTGACAGATGTGCGCACCCTGCTGGGTGCGCTCGATCGCGATCACCTCGATGTGCTGGTGCTCGACGCGTTCGACGACCAGATCCCGGTGGAGGAGTCCGCGTCCGTCCTGCGCACCCTGGTGGACGCGGGAGACGTCGGCTACGTGCTGCTGTCGCACCACTCCGCCTGGCAGCTGTCGCTGCGCGCCGCTGACTCCGGACTCCCGTTCGCCGGCGCGATCGCGGAGTACTCGCTCCTGCGGCGCGACGCCGAGGCCTCCCTGCGGCCCGCGCTCGACTACCTGGGGCTCGGGCTCATCGCCGGCGCGGGCCTCGGGCGCGGTGTCCTGTCCGGCCAGTACCTGCGGGGACTGCCGACGGGCAGCCGTGGTGCGGGGGACCTCGGCGGATACGTCGGTGAGCTGCTCGACGACGACACGACCGGTGTCGTCCAGGGAGTCGTGAAGGCTGCGACCGCGCTGGGAGTCGACCCGATCGACATCGCCCTCGCGTGGAACCGACGGTCGCTGTGCGCCTCGACGATCGTGTCGCCGCGTACACGCGCCCAGCTCGATCAGCTGCTCGCGTCCGATCTGGAGCTGGCGGATGAGATCAGCGAGGTCCTCGACCAGATCTCGGACCCCTGCAACTGAGCTGATCAGCCGCGACGGGGGTCAGCCGCGGCTGGAGTCGCCCGCACCCGCGGTGTCGCCCGGCGCCGTGTCCGTGTCGTCGGTGTCCACGTCGCCGTCGTACGCGTCATCGTCGTCGTAGTAGTCGTCGCCCTCGTCCTCATCGTCCGAGTCGTCCTCGTCGTAGTCGTCCCCGTCCTCGCGGTCGTCCTCGACGTCGTCGAAGAGCTCGAACGGAGTCACCTCCCCGTACGCGGAGTAGAGGGAGTCCTCGTAGATCTCGAAGGCGTCCGCGAGTGCCATGTAGGAGGCCTCGACGCGGGGATCGGTCTCCGATGTGCGGTGCGCCGACGCCGCGAAGTGCTCGCGGACGGCGGAGAGGAAGTCTTCGAGGGCAGCGCTCGGATCCGTGCTCATGCAGTCCACTCTAGCGCCACCGGAGGGTGTCGGACAGGGGTCGGCGTCCTCGTATAGCCTGGGCGTATGCCCGCCCACGCCTTCGAGCACCCCGCACCCGACCGCTTCGTCGCCGGGACCGTCGGCCTGCCCGGGGAGCGCACCTTCTACCTGCAGGCGTCCTCGGACGGCGCAGTCCACTCCGTCATGCTGGAGAAGGAGCAGGTGGAGATCCTCGCGGAGAGGGTCGACGAGCTGCTCGACCTGGTGCGCTCGCGCTCCGACGACGCGCACGGCGTCCCCGCGGCCCCGGTTCCGGAGCTCGAGGACAACGGCGGCCTCGTGACCCCGGTCGATGCGGAGTTCCGGGTCGGCACGATGAGTCTGGGGTGGGACACGGAGGACCATCGCCTCATCATCGAGTGCTTCGAGCTCACCCGTGCGGATGCAGAGGCGGGAGCGAGCTCCGAGCCCGGTGCCGACGGCGAGGAGCGGTCGGTGCTGCGCATCCGCCTCACCGGTCCCCAGGCCCGCGAATTCGCCCGCCGGGGCGTGCAGGTCGTCACCTCCGGTCGGGGTGAGTGCCCTCTCTGCCATCAGGCGCTGGACCCCTCCGGTCACGTGTGCCCGCGCCTCAACGGGGTGGCTCGCTGAGCAGCGCGATGTGCCGACTGCTGTCCACCGGGACCGTCCGTCCCCTGGGCAGGATGAGGGGTGCCAGCAACGAGACGCTGCTGGCGACCGTCACCGGAGCAGTCGCCTCCGACGAACCGCAGCGCACCGTCCGCGCCGTGCTGAAGACCCGTGCGGGGGAGCGGCCGCTCCATGATTTCCCCACCGGCACGCTGTCGCTGCGTGAGGTCGCGGCTCACCGCTTGTCGGCCCACCTCGGCCTCGACGTGGTGCCGCCGACCGTCTGGCGGGACGACATCGGCGCGGGCGCCTCCCTCCAGGTCTATGTGGAATCGGATCCGACGGCCCGGGAGCCGGTGGTGCTCGTGGCCGAGGACGCCGTGGACGACGGCCTGGCCCCCGTCCTGCGCGCGGTGCTGAGCGACGGCACCGACGTGGTGCTCGCCCACGAGCTCACGCCCGACGTCCGCGCGCTGGCCCTCTTCGACGTCCTCATCAACAATGCGGACCGCAAGGGCGGTCACGTCCTGTGCGGGGCCTGGGAGTTCACGGACGGCGCGCCTCCACGGGTCGCGCTCCACGCGATCGACAACGGGCTCTCGTTCCACGCGGAGCCGAAGCTGCGCACGGTCCTCTGGGGCTTCGCCGGATCACCGCTGACCGCGCAGGAGCGCGCACTGATCGAGCGCGTCCGGGACGACGACCTGGTCCCCGTGCTGGGAGACGTGCTCGCGGCAGCGGAGATCGATGCACTGACCGAGCGCGCGACGGCGCTCCTCCGGAACGGGATCCTCCCGCTCCCCGACGCCGATCGCAGCCTGGTGCCCTGGCCGCCCCTGTGACGGTCCGCTGTGGCTCGGCGCACAGGTTCCGCTGAGACGCCCATCGCACGCCGGGAGACTCGTGTGCGTCGAGTTCGCGTTGCACGCGGCGAAGTGCCATGCTGGGCGCGTGAAGTCCTGGTCATCCCCTGAAATCCCCTCTGTCTCCGGCCGCGGGAAGCGCCCGACCGTGTTCTGCACCTCGCATCGCGGTCCGGCCGACACCCCGCGCAAGCTCAAGGAGGCGCGTCTCTACGTCTGCGGCATCACGCCGTACGATGCGACGCACCTGGGTCATGCCGCCACCTACGTCGCCTTCGACGTGCTCCTGCGCACGTGGAACGACGCCGGGGTGGACGTGACGTACGCGCAGAACATCACCGACGTCGACGATCCGCTGCTCGAGCGGGCGGACGCCATCGGGATGGACTGGCGCGAACTCGCGGAGTCGCAGATCGACCTCTTCCGGTCTGATATGGAGCTCCTGCGCGTCATCCCCCCGGACGCCTACATCGGAGCCGTCGAATCCGTCGACCGCGTGGTCGAGGCGGTCACCCGCCTGCTCGACAAGGGCGCCGCCTACACATTGGACAGCGGCGACGTGTACTACCGGGTCGGCACTCGCATCGACCCCCCGTTCGGCTCCACGTCCCACCTCGAACGGCACGAGATGCTCGAGCTCTTCGCGGAGCGCGGCGGCGATCCGGAGACCCCCGGCAAGGAGGACCCGCTCGACCCCCTGCTGTGGCGTGCCGAGCGCGAAGGGGAGCCCGCCTGGGACGGCGGCCGCCTGGGATCGGGCAGGCCCGGCTGGCACATCGAATGCGCCGTCATCGCCCAGGAGCACGCGGGCCTTCCGCTCACCGTGCAGGGCGGCGGATCCGATCTCGCCTTCCCGCATCACGAGATGTGCGCGGCCCACGCCACGGCGCTGACCGGCCACAACTTCGCGAAGGCCTACATGCACGTCGGCATGGTCGGGTACGAGGGCGAGAAGATGTCGAAGTCGAAGGGCAATCTGGTCCTCGTCTCGAAGCTCGTCGAGCAGGGAGAGGATCCCATGGCGATCCGTGCGCTCCTGCTCGCGCACCACTACCGCAGCGACTGGATGTACACCGACGCGCTCCTCTCCGACTCCCGTGAGCGGCTCGCCGAATGGCGCGCTGCCGCTCGCAGCGGGACGACCATGGATGCGGCGGAGGAGATCCTCAAGGACATGCGGCAGAACCTCGGCGACGACCTCGACACGCCGGCGGTCCTCGAGACGCTCGATGAGTGGGCCGACTCCGTGGGTGACGACGGCACCGCCGCAGGCACCGCACTGGTGGTCGACGCAGTCGACGCACTGCTCGGCATCGACCTGCGCTGACGCTGCACCGGCTGACGCGGATCCGCCCGGCTCAGGGGCCTCAGCCGTCTCCGCGACGGTGGAGGTACCGCTCGAATTCCCGGGCGATCGCGTCTCCGCTCGCCTCGGGCAGATCAGCGGTGTCCGTCATGCTCTCCAGCCGGTGGATGTAGGCCGCGAGGTCGTCGTCCGCGGCGACGGCGGCCTCGGCCTCCATCTCCCACTCGCGGGTGCTGTCCACGAGGTCTCCCTGGTCGAGGACCAGCCCCGTCAGCTCTTCGAAGGTGCCCTGGAGCGCCAGCTGCGCCTTCGGGGAGGGGACGCCCGCGACATATCCCGGCACGGCGGCCCACAGCGACAGGGCCGGGTGGCCTGAGGCCGACAGTTCGTGGGCGAGCACTCCGATGATGCCCGTGGGACCCTCATACTCCGTGCGGATCGCGTCCACGTGCGGGAAGGCGTCCGGCTGATCGGTCGTGACAGTGACGGGGATCGGACGGGAATGGACCGTGTCCGCGAGCAGCGCGCCCACGAGCACGACCGCATCGCCGTCGGAGACCCGATCGACGATGAGGGAGGCGAAGCGCTGCCAGAGGAATGCGGGCTCGTCGCCCACGATGACCTCGAGCGGGATGCCCGTGCCGGGGACCGTGCCGGTATGGATCTCTGTGCCCGGCCAGTCGATGCGGGCGCTGCCGTCGTCGCCGCGGACGATGTGCGGCCGCGCCGTCTGGAAGTCGTAGAACTCCTCGCCGCCGATCATCCCGGTCCGGGTGAGATTCGTCTGCCTGATGAGGTCCTTCGCGAACCTCGAGGCGGATTCCGCAGCGTCGTTCCACCCCTCGAAGGCGATGACGACGAGGCGGGAACCCGGGGCCGGCAGGTAGTCCATGCACCCACAGTACGCGCTCGGGCACCGCTCGACGGGGCGGGGCGACATGAGCACTCCCGCACGCGGCGGTGAGAGAGCATGTCACGTCGTCGTGAGAGGAGGCTCCGCACTCGTGATGCCACGCACTGCGTGAGCCAGGGCGTGCTGCGACAGCCGGTCGGTCACGCGGTTGCTGCTGAGCAGCAGCCTCCCGGGGAGCTCCACGAGACAGAGTCTGATGAGGAGGACCGCATCGCGGTCTGTGCGATTCCAGAGGTTCTCGGCGAGGTCGAGGATGAGCTGTCCGAGCACCGTCCGCAGTCGGTCGACGTTGGAGCGCTCCCGGGGTCCGAGCTCGCTGTTGATGAGGTCCTTGACTTCAGCGGCGAGCAGGAGCCGCGATGCCTCTTCGTGGGTCTCGGCATATCGCGCGGGGGCCAGTGCGGCGGTGATGACGGCATCGGCCGGGCTGGCGGTCGCAAGGGACTCATCGACCAGGGTGCGCTGGAAGTCGAGGAAGGCGTCGGCCTCGCGCACCCAGACCCGGGCGAGGAGGTTCGCCCTCGACCCGAAAGCGTTGTAGATCGCGCCGTTGCCGGCTCCGGAGCGGTCACTGAGCGCACGCATGGTCAGCCCAGCGGCTCCCTTCTCAACCCAGAGCGCGCTGGCGTGGTCGAGCAGGGAGTCGAGGTCGTGCTGACGGGGGCGTCCTCGGACCACTCTCAATCCTCTCGACACTGGAGTGCCCCAACCGGAGCCGCGTACATCGTCTGCTTGATGTGTCGGCTGGGACAAGCCTCTTGCTCCTGTGTTCGCGGCGTCGGTCGTGATGGGCATGGTGTCGCTACTTCGGGGAGATCCACATGGTGATGTCGGCGTGAACGACGACGGTCGAGGACCGGTCGGTGATGTCGACGTTGACGATGACTTCGCGAGCTTCATCGTCAGCGATGGCGGAGAGATCCTCGACAGTCGCGACGCCGGTGAGTTCGCCCTTCGCCTTCTTCAGGTAAGCGACGCTCATGCCCTTGGGGATCCAACGATGACTGTCGGGCAGTGAGATGTCGAGCGTAGTGCCCGCCACCAGTTCGGCGAGGTTGCAGCAAGCGATGGCGTGGACGGTGCCGATGTGATTGCGGACAGCCCAACGGTCGAACATCTTCACTTCGCCGCGACCGGGCTCCAGGCTCACGAACCGTGGCCTGATGGTGCGGAAGTACGGCGCTTTCAACGTCACGGCAGTCCCGAAGATCCGGTGGCCGAGAGGGACCTCCTTCAACCTTCCGTACGCGCGCTTGATGGCTGACTCAGACATGCACTCTCCTGGCGTCGGTGTGCGTACGAGAATATCGGAACGCGCGCTCCAAAACCAGGCGGGCCGGTCCGTCCGACAGGTGACCGCACGTTCAGCGAACGCCCTCATCCACCTCACTCCGGCCGCCTGGGGTTCGCCTTGAGGAGGACGGGGGCCGGACGCTATCGTTCGAGAGTGGTCCGGTGCACAGGACGGTGCATGGAATTCTTCGGAGGACAGTGTGAGTACCGAACTTTCGAGTGTTTGTGCAGTTCAGGAGCATGAGTATCCGAAGCGAGAGTTCAAGGCCGTCCTCTGGGACATGGACGGCACTCTCGTCGACACGGAACCGTACTGGATGCGCGCTGAGATCGAGCTCATGGACCGGCACGGCCTCCACTGGGACGAGACCCTGGGCGAGCTCATGGTCGGGAACACCCTGCTGCGCAGTGCGGAGATCCTGGGGGAGCACGGGCTGCCTCTGCCGCCCGAGCAGACGGTGGAGATCCTGCTGGACGGCGTCGTCGCCCAGGTGCGGGAGCACGTGCCCTTCCGTCCGGGAGCCCTCGAGCTCCTGGCGGACCTGCGTGCCCACGACGTGCCGTGCGCGCTCGTCACGATGTCCTACCGCAGGCTCGCCGAGGCGGTCGTCGCCGCGTGCGCACCCGGCACCTTCACCGCGCTCATCACCGGCGACGAGGTGTCTGCCGGCAAACCCGATCCGGAGCCGTACCTCGTGGGCGCGGAGGCGGTCGGGCTGCCGCCGAGCGCGTGCGCGGCGCTCGAGGATTCGCTGCCGGGACTGCGGTCCGCAGTCGCCGCCGGGACGCGGGCGGTGGGCATCCCGCACATCGTGCCGCTGCCGCGGCTCGACGGCGCCGTGCTCGTCGAGTCCCTCGCGGGGATGACGACGGAGGGCCTCAGCGACCTGCTATCGCGGTGATCTCCGGCGTGGGCGGGGGAGTCCCGCCCCAGGCGGGGCAGATCGGCTTGAAGTGGCACCAGCCGCACAGCGGAGTGCGCCGCGGCCGCCACTCGTCGGCCTCGGCCGCGCGGGCGATCGACTCCCAGAGCTCCAGGATCTCCATCTCCGTCCGCTCGATGTCTCCTGCGGTCGGACGCTTCGCGACGGTCGTACGGCTGCCCAGATAGAAGAGCTGCAGGGTGTGGACGAGCTCGCGCCTGCTCAGCCAGTGCACGAGCGCGTAGAACCTCATCTGGAAGTCGGCCTCGCTGCTGTACTGCGGCTTGGGCTGCTTGCCGGTCTTGTAGTCGACCAGGCGCACCTGTCCGCCCGGCGCACGGTCCGTGCGGTCGACGAAGCCGCGCAGCAGCAGACCGCTGCTCATGGGCGCGGAGACGAACTCCTCGCGTGCTTCCGGCTCCAACCTGTCCGGCATCTCGAGCGCGAAGTAGGCCTCCAGGAGTCCGCGTGCCTGCTCCTGCAGACGGACGATCTGGTCAGGGCCGGGGAACAGCTCCTCCACGGTCTGGGGATCCTTGGCGCGCAGTGCCTCGAGGGCGGGCGCGATCCCGTCGACCGCGCGCTCGATCGTGCGCTCCGGGGCCGAGGCGTCGAACAGCCGCTCGAGCACGGAATGGACCAGCGTGCCGCGGAAGGCCGCCTCCGAGGGCGGTTCCGGCAGCTTGTCGATCGTCCGCAGGCGGAACTTCAGCGGACACTGCACGAAGTCGTTGGCGCGTGAGGGTGACAGTGCGAGCAGTTCGGCCATGGGGCAACCGTACCCGTACGATGGTGCGGTGCCAGAACAGACCGCATCCGCAGACGCCCATGCGCCCGGCGCCTCCGGAGGACTCCGGCTCGGCACGGTGCTCGGCGCCCCCGTCCAGCTCGCGTGGTCGTGGTTCATCGCCGCCGGTGCGATCGCTCTCCTCTTCTCTCCCTGGATCTCACGCGTCCGCCCAGACCTCGGCCCGGGTGCGTACGTCATCGGCCTCGTCTTCGCCGTCGTGCTCTTCGGGTCCGTCTTCCTCCACGAGCTCGCCCATGCCGTAGCGGGCCGTGTGGCCGGCTACCGCGTCGCGGCGATCGAGCTCAACGTCTGGGGCGGCTTCACCCGGTTCGAGCCCCGTGAGGCGCCGGATTCTCCGCGGGCCGCGTGGACGAGCTTCTTCATCTCCGTCGTCGGGCCGGTCGTGAACCTCGCGCTGGGCGGGATCGGCTGGCTCCTCCTCGACTCCGTCGGCCGCGGCAGCGTCACCTGGCTGCTGCTGTTCGGCTTCGTGTTCGCGAACCTCGCCCTGGGCGCGGTCAACCTGCTCCCGGGCATCCCCCTGGACGGCGGCTGGGCGCTGCAGGCCGTGTTCTGGCGGATCACCGGAAGTCCCTACATGGGGACGATCCTCGCGGCCTGGGCCGGACGCATCATCGCGCTCGGGTTCGTGGGGCTGGCGATCCTGCAGCCGCTGCTGGTCGGCGGACGACCCGACCTCGTGACCGTCATGTGGACGACGGCGATCGCCGTGATGATCTGGGTGTCTGCCGCGGACGCCGCCAAGAACGCGACGCGGGCGCGCCGCGTGGAGACCTTCGACATGCGCCTCGTCATCCAGCCCGCGGTCGCCGCATCCTGGTCTGCACCGGTCACCGAAGCACTCGAGTACGCGGATCCCGGCACGGGCAGGCGTCCCCTCATCGTGGTCCTCGATCGGTCCGGCATCCCGTACGGGCTCGTCGACCGCAGCTCGGCGCAGGATGCGCCGGGCTCCGCCCTGGTCCACGAGCACGTGCGCCCCCTCGGACCGTGGATCGGCGCCCCTCGCGACATCACCGCTCCGCACCTGCTCGAGTCCCTCACGCACCGCCCCAAGGCGACGCACTGCCTCGTCCTCGACGGTGACTCGCTGGTGGGCTTCATCGACCTGCAGGAGTTCTTCGACGAGCTGCTCGACCATTGAGCGCTCACACCCTGCCCGCACGGCGGTGACGCCGACTAGAGTGGAGGCGATGAACACGACCTCCCACGACCCGGCTCCCACCGGCTCGCGCGTTCTGCGCGGACCGTTCCGACCCGGCGACAAAGTGCAGCTCACGGACCCCCGCGGCAGGCTCAACACCATCGTCCTGGCGCCCGGGGACCAGTTCCACACCCACAAGGGGTGGATCGAGCACGACGACCTGCTCGGCAGACCCGCCGGTGTGACGGTGCACAGCACCGCCGGTGTCGAGTTCCAGGCGATGCGCCCCGGCTACGAGGACTTCGTGCTGTCGATGCCGCGCGGCGCCGCTGTCATCTACCCGAAGGACGCGGCCCTCATCACCACGATGGGGGATGTCTTCCCTGGCTCCGTCGTCGTCGAGGCGGGGGTGGGCTCCGGCGCGCTCACCCTCGCGCTGCTGCGCGCGGTCGGCGACCACGGTCGCGTCCTGTCCTTCGAGCGCCGTCAGGAGTTCGCAGACATCGCCTCCGGCAACATCGCGGACTTCTTCGGCAGCCCCCACCCCGCATGGTCGTGCACGGTGGGCGACCTCGCAGAGGAGCTGCCGCGGGCGCTGGAGGCCGGCGAGGCCGACCGCGTGGTCCTCGACATGCTCGCCCCCTGGGAATGCGTCGACGTCGCAGCCGACGCGCTCACCGCGGGCGGGATGCTCATCGTCTACGTCGCCACCGCCTCGCAGCTGTCGCGCACCGCGGAGGCCGTGCGGAGCACGAACCGCTTCGCGGAGCCCCGGGCACTCGAATCGATGGTCCGCGACTGGCACCTTGAGGGCCTCGCGGTCCGTCCCGAGCATCGGATGATCGGACACACCGGATTCCTGCTCTTCGCCCGGAGGATGGATGAGGGCGTCGAACCGCTCGAGAGGTCGCGCAGGCCGCAGGGCAGCACACCCGACGAAGAGGACCTCGACGCCTGGTTCGAACCGGAGATCACCGAGTCGGCCATCGGCCAGCGGACAGCGCCGCCCAAGCGCCTGCGCAAGCTCGGGCGCGCCGCCGGCTCGCGCGCCAGGGTGGAGGCTGCACAGGACGGCGCAGCCACGGACGAGGCAGCCACAGAGGGCGCAGTCACAGGCGAGGCAGTCCCACAGGAGGAGGTCACGGATGACACACGAGAAGACTGACGGCACGACCGACGAGGCGGTGAAGCTGCGTCGGGAGAACTCGATGATGCGCCAGCAGCTCTTCGCAGCGGGCAAGCGCAACGAGACCCTCACCTCGACGCTGCGCACCGCGAAGGACGAGCTGACCCGCATCAAGTCCGAGGTCGCGTCACTGTCCGAGCCCCCGAACACCTATGGGACGGTCGTCGACGCCCCGCAGGGGACGGGGGAGCGCAGGACGGTCGACGTCCTCGCGTCCGGTCGCCGGATGCGCCTCGCGGTCGCACCCGACCTCTCCGACGACGTGCTCGCACCCGGTGCGGACGTGCGGCTGTCCGAGGGCCTCGTCGTCCTCGCACTCGCCGAGGGCCGGGGCGTCGGGGACGTCGCGCCCGTCCGCGAGGTCATGCCCGACGGCGACCGCGTCATCATCGGGGGGCCGAACGACGACGAGCTCGTCTGCCGCCTGTCGGCGCAGCTGCGGGAGCACGGTGTGCGCGTGGGCGACCACGTGCTCGTCGACCGGCGGACGCAGTTCGCGCTGGAGACCATCGAGAAGCCCGAGGTGCAGACGCTCCTCCTCGAAGAGGTGCCGGACATCTCGTACGAGGACGTCGGCGGACTCGCGGCGCAGATCAGCCAGATCCAGGACTCGGTGGAGATGCCGTTCGAGAATCCGGAGCTGTTCGCAGAGCACGAGCTCAAGCCGCCCAAGGGCATCCTCCTGTACGGCCCTCCCGGCTGCGGCAAGACGCTCATCGCGAAGGCGGTCGCGAACTCGCTGTCGGCACGCCGGACCGACAGCGCATCGAAGAGCTACTTCATCAACGTGAAGGGCCCGGAGCTGCTCGACAAGTACGTGGGCGAGACGGAGCGCCAGCTGCGCATCATCTTCTCCCGCGCCCGGGAGAAGGCGACGGCGGGCTCACCCGTCGTGGTGTTCTTCGACGAGATGGAATCGCTCTTCCGCACGCGCGGCACCGGCAAGTCCTCCGACGTGGAGACCACGATCGTGCCGCAGCTGCTCGCGGAGATCGACGGCGTGGAGTCCCTGGAGAACGTCATCGTTATCGGTGCGTCCAACCGTGAGGACCTCATCGATCCGGCAATCCTGCGGCCTGGCCGACTCGACGTGAAGATCCGGATCGAGCGTCCCGATGCGGACGCCGCCCGGGACATCTTCTCGAAGTATGTGACCGATCGGCTGCCCCTGCACGAGTCGCTCGCGCAGGACGGCGTCGCCGCCCTCATCGACCGGTGCGTCGACCGGATGTTCACCCGGTCGCGCGCGAACGAGTTCGTCGAGGTGACGTATGCGGACGGACGCAGGGAAGTGCTCTTCTTCGCGGACTTCGCATCCGGCGCCATGATCCACAACGTCGTCGACCGCGCCAAGAAGCACGCCATCAAGTCGGTGCTGTCCGGCGAGGGGCGCGGAATGCGGTGGAAGCACTTCGACCAGGCGATCGAGGAGGAGTTCGGTGAGCACGAGGACCTGCCGAACACGACGAATCCCGACGAGTGGGCGCGGATCAGCGGACGCAGGGGCGAGCGGATCACGCACCTGCGGCTGATCCACACGGGTCAGCAGACGCCGACGCCCGTGTGAGCGTCACCGGGCGCTGCGCCCCACCGCCGCAGAGGCGATGAGGCGCCAGCCCACCAGCGTCACGAAGTTCAGGCCGGTGGCGACGATGAGGAAGGCCTCTGCGACGGAGACCCCGCTGATCGCGCGCAGCGTCAGCCCGACGAGCACCATGACCGCCCAGACGCCGGTGCCGGTCGCAAGCGGCGACAGCGGACGGTCCCAGACGCGGACGAGCAGCCACGCGAGGACCAGCGACCCGACGAACGGCCACGCGGTCGTCGCGAGCGCAGAGACGTCGAAGTCCCGGTAGTGCTGGTAGTGCCCCACCACGACGAACGCGAGCACGAGCACGAGGTCGACGAGGAGGGCGAGGACGAGATGAGACGATTTCTTCGAGGCCACGCCTCGATTGTAGGGGGCTGAGCCACCGCTCGGTCCGGGGAGGAGAAGCATGAGCCACGAGGTCCCACCGCTGAGCGTCGTCCGCGTCATGGGCGCGGAGACGGAGTTCGGCATCAGCCAGCCGGGGCGCCCCGGCGCGAATCCCATGCGGGACTCCGCGCGCGTCGTCGACGCCTACGCCGCCCCGCGCGGGCTGCGGTCGGCGCAGAGCTTCTGGGACTTCAGCGCGGAGACGCCCCTGGCCGACGCCCGCGGGTTCCTCATGCACGAATCGGATGCGCACATCACCCAGCTGACGCATCTGCCCGACGCGATGCCCGACGCCCAGTACCTGGCGAACGTCGTCCTGCCGAACGGCGCACGCCTCTACGTCGACCACGCGCACCCGGAGTACTCGTCGCCCGAGGTCCTCACACCCCGCGAGGCCGTGCTCTGGGACCGTGCCGGCGATCGTGTCGCGGAGGAGTGCGTGCGCACGCTGTCCACCGGCCCGGAACCGGTGAACCTCTACAAGAACAACACGGATTCGAAGGGGTCGTCCTACGGCACCCATGAGAACTACATCGTGCGCCGCGACGTGGACTTCGAGGCGCTCGCGGAGCAGCTCATCCCGTTCTTCACGACGCGGGCGATCCTCTGCGGAGCCGGCCGGGTGGGGATCGGACGCAGCGGCGAGGAGCCCGGCTACCAGATCTCCTCCCGCGCGGACTTCTTCGAGGAGCAGATCGGGCTCGAGACGACTCTGCGCCGGCCGATCATCAACACGCGCGACGAGCCGCACGCCGACGGGACGCACTGGCGCCGGCTCCACGTGATCATCGGGGATGCGACGCTCGCGGAGCCGGCCACCCTGGTGCGCTTCGGCTCCACCTCGCTGGTCCTCGGCCTCATCGAGGCGGGCCTCTGCCCGGACATCCGGTTCGCCGACCCGGTCACCGCACTGCAGACGGTGAGCCACGACCTCACCCTCACCGCCGCGCTCCCGCTGGAAGACGGCACCACGACGACCGCGCTTCAGGTTCAGCGCGCCTACCTCGATGCGGCCCGTGCAGCCGCGGGCCCCGCCCCGGATGCGGACACTGCCGAGGTGCTCGCGGAGTGGGAGCGCTTCCTCACTTCACTCGCGAGGGATCCCATGGAACTGGTCGCGGACGTCGACTGGGTGGCGAAGCTCGCGCTGCTGGAGAGCTACCGGACGCGGGAGGACCTCGCGTGGGACAGTCCGAAGCTCGCACTCATCGACGTCCAGTACTCCGACGTCCGGGACGGCAGGGGCCTCTTCTACCGTCTCGAGTCGGCGGGGCGCATCCGGCGCCTCACGACGGACGACGAGGTGACCCGCGCGGTGGAGACGGCACCGGAGTCCACTCGCGCCTTCCTCCGCGGTGGTGCGGTCGCACGCTTCACCGCCGCCGTCGCCGCCGCGAGCTGGGATTCGCTCGTGCTGGAGCGGGCCGACGGCTCGCTCGTGCGGATCCCGCTGCGCGACCCGCACCGCTTCACGCGCGACGAGGTGGGCGACGCACTCGCCGGGGCACGCGACGCGGATGATCTCGTCGCACGGCTGTCCGGACCGGACGAGCCGGGGCCGGACGCCGCACCGCATCACTAGACTGGACCTCACACGACTCCCGAAGGATGGAACATGACGAGCAGCAGCGAACAGGCGAACCGGGACCGCAATGAGCGCCCCGACCTCCCGGAGGACGACGGGCCGATCGCACCGCAGGCGCAGACCCAGGTCGACGCGACGGCAGTCGACTCGATCCTCGACGACATCGACAGCGTGCTCGAGTCGAATGCGGAGGAGTTCGTGAAGAACTTCGTGCAGAAGGGCGGCCAGTGAGCGGTTTCGGCCCTGCGTTCCTCACCTCGACGTCGACCTCGTTCTTCGACCTGGTGAGCACCCTCAGGCCGGAGGCGCTGCCGACGACGACGGGGACGCCGGTGTCCCTGCCCCCCGAGGGCACGACCGTGCTCGCCTTCCGGACCGCGGACGGGGTGCTCATGGCCGGGGACCGGAGGGCGACCGCCGGGCACCATATCGCCAGCCGGCGGATCGAGAAGGTCCACCGCGCTGACGCGACCTCCGTGATCGGCATCGCGGGCACTGCGGGCCTCGCCCTCGAGCTGATCCGACTGTTCCAGGTCGAGCTCGAGCACTACGAGAAGATCGAGGGCACTCCGCTCTCACTCGAAGGGCGGGCGAACCGCCTCGCAGCGATGCTGCGCTCCAACCTGGGCCTCGCGCTGCAGGGGCTCGCCGTCGTGCCCCTCTTCGCGGGACTCGATGCCTCCGGACGATCCGGTTCCCGCGGTGCCCGGGACGTCGACACCGTCGGACGGATCTTCAGCTTCGACGTGACCGGCGGCAAGTACGAAGAGGTCGACCACCACGCCATCGGCTCCGGAGCCGGTCCCGCTCGCTCGGCGCTCAAGCGCCTGTGGCGCGAGGGACTCGACACGGGCACGGGCGTGCGCATCGCGCTCGAGGCGCTGACCGACGCGGCGGACGACGATGCGGCGACCGGCGGTCCCGACATCGTGCGGGGGATCGCACCACTGATCCGCACCGTCGGTCCCGCCGGTGAGCGCCGGGTGCCGGAGGAGGAGGTCCTGGCAGCGGCCTCGGCTCTCGCAGACGCGCGGATGCGCGGGGAGGAGGCCCCATGAGCATGCCGTTCTACGTCTCACCGGAGCAGCTCATGAAGGACCGCGCGGAGTTCGCGCGCAAGGGCATCGCCCGCGGGCGGCCCGTCCTGGTCCTCAGCTGTGCCGACGGCATCCTGCTCCTGGCGGAGAATCCGTCGTCCTCACTGCACAAGATCGCAGAGATCTACGACCGCATCGGCTTCGCCGCGGTCGGCAAGTACAACGAGTTCGAGGGCCTGCGGCAGGCCGGAGTGCGGTATGCGGATCTGCGCGGATACTCGTACGACCGGGGCGACGTCAGCGCGCGCGGGCTCGCCAACGCCTACGCCCAGACGCTCGCGGGCGTCTTCACGACGGAGCAGAAGCCGTTCGAGGTGGACCTCGTCGTCGCGGAGCTGGGCACCGGCCCGGCCGATGACCGGTTGTTCCGCATCTCCTTCGACGGTTCCGTCTCCCATGAGGTGGGGCACGTCGCGCTCGGTGCAGGGGCCGAGGCGATCGCGAAGCGACTGGCCGACGTCGACTTCTCCGCCCTGGGCCTCGCCGACGCTCAGCAGACGGGACGTGAGGCCATGGGACTGGCGGCAGACACCGGAGTCGAGGCCGCGCTGCTGGACCGCTCGTCCGACTTCCACCGCACCTTCCGCCGACTCGAGGGGGACGCATGAAGCGCATCTACGGCCTGGAGACCGAATACGGGATCGCCTTCACCGCGGGGGATTCGCGCCGCCTCGGCCCGGAGGAGGTCGCGCGGTACCTGTTCCGTCCGGTCGTGGAGTGGGGTCGCTCCTCCAACGTCTTCCTGCCGAACGGGGCGCGGCTCTACCTCGACGTCGGCTCCCACCCGGAGTACGCGACGGCCGAATGCGACCGGCTGGACGACCTCATCGCGCAGGACGCCGCCGGCGACGCGATCCTCACGGATCTGCTCGCCCGTGCGCAGTCCGCGCTCGAGGCCGACGGCCACGACGGCCGCGCCCACCTCGTGAAGAACAACACGGACGCCCAGGGCAACTCGTACGGCAGTCACGAGAACCTCCTGGTGCGCCGCTCGATGGACTTCTCGCACCTCACCTCGGTGCTGCTGCCGTTCCTCGTCACGCGGCAGCTGCTGGTGGGAGCGGGAGCCCTCATCCCGACGCGGCCCAGCCTGCAAGCTCCGCTCGCGGAGACGAACCGTGCGGCACCGCAGCAGGAACCGGGCGTCGCCGCCGGCGCTGCGGGCGGATCGCGCACATTCGGTCTCTCCGCTCGCTCCGACGTCATGTGGGAGGGCCTCTCGTCGGCCACGACCCGCTCCCGTCCGATCATCAATGCGCGGGATGAGCCCCACGCGGACGCGGAGAAGTACCGCAGGCTCCACGTCATCGTCGGCGATTCGTCGATGCTCCAGGCGACGACCGAGCTCAAGGTCGGCACGGCGATCCTGGTCCTCGACCTCATCGAATCGGGCGTGCCCATGGGCGACCGCTCACTGCGCCACCCCATCCGCGACATCCGGATGGTCTCCCGCGACCTCACCGGACGCACGGCTCTGGAATCCGCCTCCGGCGGCACCACGAGCGCACTCGCACTCCAATCCGTCTACCTCGAGCACGCGACTCGCCTGGTCGAGCGCGGAGACCACTCCCTGGGCGACGACGCCGTCGCGCATCGGGTGATCGATCGCTGGCGGCGCATGATCGAGGCGCTCGAGGCGGGGGACACCTCGCCCATGGCGGGAGAGATCGACTGGGTGCTCAAGAAGACCCTCATGGACCGCTACCTGGCGCGCAGCGGCGCGGACTGGGACGATCCGCGCCTCACCCGCCTGGACGTCGCGTACCACGACATCACGCCGGGCGTCGGCCTGCTGGGCCCGCTCGCGGCATCGGGGCGCACCACCCGGGTGGTCGACGACGAGGCGATCACCGCGGCTCGCAGCACACCGCCGGCGACCACGCGCGCGGCGCTGCGGGGCCGGTTCGTCGAGGCCGCCCACGCGGCGCGCCGCGATTTCACGGTCGACTGGGTGCATCTGCGGCTCAACGATCAATCGCATCGTGCGGTCGTCCTCAAGGATCCGTTCGCGCCGGTCAGCGAACGCGCGGAAGCAGTGATCGACGCCCTCGTCGACGAAGCGCCCAGCTCCAGCGTCTAGGATCGCCCCGGCACCCATCGGAAGGAACACCTGTGAAGAAGACCGTGCTCACCACGGCAGCGGCCGCTGCGGCGCTCGTGCTCGTGCTGTCCGCGTGCAGTGCGGAGGAGGCGGACCAGACCGCACCCTCACCCACCGCGGACGTCACCCCGGCCGCGACATCGCTCGACGAGGTCACCGTCGAGGGCGACGTCGGTGAACAGCCCGACGTGAGCTTCGACGCACCGCTCGTGATCGAGGACACCGAGACCTCGATGGTCTCCGAGGGCGACGGCGAGACCGTCGAGGAGGGGCAGCAGGTCACCGCGCACATGACCCTGGTGTCCGGGACGACCGGCGAGGTCGTCGAATCCTCGTACGAGGCGGGCAGCCCATCGGGCTTCCCGACCGACACGGAGCAGATCAACTCCGGACTCCTCGAGGCGGTCGTCGACCAGCCCGTGGGCTCTCGGGTCCTGCTCTCGCTCAACGGTGCGGCATCTGCCGGACAGCAGGCGGAGACGCTGATCTACGTCATCGACATCGAGGGCGTCGAGGACATCCCGGAGCCGCTCGAGCGCGCAGAGGGCGAGGAGCAGGAGCTCCCCGAGGAGTTCCCCGAGCTCACCCTGGGCGAGGACGGCGCGCCGTCCATCTCGCAGCCGGAGGGCGACGCGCCCTCGGAGCTCGAGACCGCCATCGCGATCGAGGGCGAGGGCCCGGAGATCGAGGAGGGGCAGAACGTGTCCGTCCACTACACCGGCTGGCTGTGGGACGACGCGAGTGAGCCCTTCGACAGCTCGTGGGAGCGCGGAGAGCCGTTCGTCGTCCAGGGCGTGGGGTCCGCTCCCGTCATCGACGGATGGAACGAGTCGCTCGTCGGCCAGAAGGTCGGTTCGCAGATCGTCGTGGCCATCCCACCGGAGAAGGGCTACGGCGAGGCCGGGTCACCTCCCAGCATCCCCGGCGACGCACCGCTGGTATTCGTGATCGACATCCTGTCCTCGGTCGGCTGAGAAGCCGGTCCGAGGCCTCACAAGAACACACCTCTCGAACCCGAAGGAGCATCCACCATGGCGAAGCAGAAGCCAGAGATCGATTTCCCCGGCGACACCGCCCCCACCGATCTGGAGATCGTCGACGACGTCGTGGGCACCGGGCCCGAGGCGAAGGCCGGGGACACCGTGTCGGTCGACTACGTGGGCGTCTCGTACTCGACCGGGGAGGAGTTCGACGCCTCCTACAACCGCGGCACGCCGCTGCAGTTCACGCTGGGCGTGGGCATGGTCATCGCCGGCTGGGACCAGGGTGTCCAGGGCATGAAGGTCGGCGGTCGGCGCACGCTGCGCATCCCGCCGCACCTGGCGTACGGCGCAGGCGGAGTGCCGGGCACGATCGCTCCGAACGAGAGCCTCATCTTCGTGTGCGACCTCGAGGGCGTCGCCGGCGCCTGATCTCGCCGCGCCTGATCTCGCCGCTCCACGCAGAGGGCCCCTGGACACCGTTCGCGGTGCCCAGGGGCCCTTGGCAACTGCCGACGGCGGGAATCCCGACGGCGTGTCAGTAGACCCGCACGACGTCAGTCCACCTGCACGACCACTGCGGCCGCAGCACGCCCGGCCGCGGCGGCTGCCAGGAACGCGATGGGATCCTCCGCGAGACCGCGGCCCATCGTCGACAGGCGGACGGGCGATTCGCCCAGCGCAGTGAGGAGTCCCTCGAGTCCCACGTCGACCAGGGAATGGCCGGCCTCGGCGAGCTCCGGCAGCTGCGCGGCCGTCTCCTGCTCGACCGCACCGGGGCCGTGCTCCCACGCGGAGGCGATCGCGGCCTCGGCGTCGGTGAGCGTGTCCGGCGACGGGACCGGGATGATGCATCCGGGCCGCGCCACCTGCGTCACCGCCGTGAGGGTGTGGTGCGAGATCCCGCGGTGACGCCGCCGCGCATCGGCCTGCGACATGCGCAGGGCGGAGATCGGGATGCCGCCCAGCAGGGCAGCCGCGTTCAGGTGGTCGCCGACGACCAGCCCGGAGTATCCGTACGGCGTGCCCGTGCCGAGGTTGCCGGGGCCCTGCGAGACCACGACGACGTCAGCGCCTGCGACGTGCACCGCCGCGAGCAGGCCCGTGTGGACCGTGACGGCCTCGTAGTCGCCGCCGTGCGCCTGGCCGACGGTCACCGTCGCGTGCAGCCGGCCCGCCTCCCGGAGGCCGTGCACGGCCTGGGAGAAGGCCAGCGGCAGCGCGGCCCCGTCCGTCATGACGTACACGACGCGGGCCTCCGGGCGGTCGGCGCGGATCCCCGCGATGATCGCCGGGAGCGAGGAGTGCAGGTCAGCGACCACGACCGGGGTGCCGCCGATCCCAGTGGCCTCCGCGAGCGTCCGGTGGTGGGGCGATTCCTGGTCATCGACGCCCAGCACCATCGTCTGCGCGGGGGAGTAGCGGTCCTTCACGAGGTGGCCGGGGCTCGGCGGCGGATCAGCGGGCAGGCGGTCGGGGATCGCCGTCACGAGCGCGAAGCCCCCGGTGCCCAGCCGCCGTGCCAGCGCGGACACGTTCAACAGCACGTCATCGCCCGGTTCGGGGGCGCCGACGAGGTCGGTGTAGGCCAGCGCGCGCACCTCGGCCGGGTCGTCGGCACCCGGCAGCGGGGTGTGGAGCGCTGCGCTCACCTCCCGTGCACCCGGGCGGTCTGTCAGGACTGCGCGGACTGTCGCGCGACGCCAGTGGATCATGATGAGTACTGTAGGGGACGTGACACGAGTGCGACGTCAGACTGAGCGGCTGATGAACCTGCTCATCGCCCTGCGCGCCGCCCGCGGGTGGACCGACAGGGACGATCTGCGACGCAGCATCGCCGACTACGCGGATCTCGACGAGGCTGCGTTCGATCGGCAGTTCTCCCGCGACAAGGCGGCACTCGAAGCCATGGGGATCGCGATCTCCACGACCTCGTGGGACGACCCGTTCACAGACGGCACGGGCTACGGATACCGCATCGACGACGCGGGCTACGCACTCACCCAGATCGACTTCACCCCGGCAGAGGCGGCCGTCGTGTCCGTCACGCAGTCGCTCCTGGCCGACACGGCGCTCGAATCCGACGCCCGGGCGGCGCTGAACAAGCTGCGCGGGCTGGGGGAGGGCTTCGACGCGAGGGACGGATCCGACGCGGGGGACGGATCCGACGGTGATCCGGCCGCCGCACCGGGCGCCGTACCAGCATCTGCATCGGGACCGGACTCCGTGGCTCCGATGGCCGACGCCCCTCTCGCCACCGTCCCCGCGCACGTCGTGGGCACTGTCTTCGCCGGTCTCCTGCGAGCAGTCGAGGCACGGCGCGCCGTCGCCTTCGACTACCGGCGGCCCGGGGCGCAGACCTCGCGGCGCACGCTCGAACCGTATGCGCTGCTCACGCGCGGCGACCGGTCGTACGTGGTCGGCCGCGATGTCGATCGGGACGCCGTGCGCACCTTCCGCCTCACACGCATCCAGGGCCGCATCCGCTCGGCTCCCGGCCGCAGGGACGGTGACTACGACGTCCCGGACGGGTTCGACGCGGCGGCGCAGACGACGCTGGACGGGGCGGGTGGCCCGCACGACCATGCACGGCGCGAGCCCGTCGACGTCGTGCTCGCGGTGGCACCGGAACGCGCGGTGCCGCTGCGGGAGTCCGCTCACGAAGCGGTCCCCACCGTCCCCGCGGAGGCTCCCACGATCCCCACCGGATGGGACGTGCTCGGTCTGCGCACGGATGACCAGTCCGCATTCGCCGAACGGCTGCTCGAGTACTCACCGTCGGTCCTCGTGCTCGCCCCCGACGAGCTCGCGCAGCGCCACATCGCATGCCTCACGCGCACCGCCGATGCGCTCGACGAGGCCCTCGACGACTCCCTGGGAGGTCACGGTGGCTGAACGCGCGCACGACCGCCTGTCACGACTGCTGGGCCTCGTCCCGTACCTGACGCGCAGGCCGGGGACGGACCTCGCAGACGTCGCCGCGCACTTCGACGTGGACGCGGAGCAGATCGTCGATGACCTGGAGCTGCTGTTCGTGACGGGGCGTCCCGGGCACATGCCCGACGATCTCATCGAGGCGGAATGGGAGGGCGGCCGCGTGTACGTCGGCAATGCCGACGAGGTCTCCGTCCCCGTCCGACTGAGCCCCCACGAGGTCGGCGGGCTCCTGCTGGCGCTCGACTACCTCGAGTCCGCCCACGAGGCCGACCCCACGACGATCCGGTCCGTGCGGCAGAAGCTGCAGGGGGCCTCGGGGGAGGGCTCCGGCGGCATGCTCGACATCTCCCCGCCCAGGCTGCCGGGTGAGCTCGCGGACACCGTGCGTGCGGCGCTGCGCGAGGGGACCACGCTCGACATCCGCTACTACGTCCCCGCACGCGACGAGCTCACGGAGCGCACCATCCGTCCGCTGCGGCTGCGGCTGGGCCGCGTCTGGTATCTGGACGCCCACTGCCTCACCTCCGGCGGCGACCGCTCGTTCGCGGTCGACCGGATCCGTGCGGCGGCACCTGCACGGGACGCCAAGACCACCCCCTCCACCGCCGAGGCCCCGGACGCCCCCGCGTCCCATTCCGCGGCGAATGCGGCGGCGGGGCCGACCTCAGCGTCGCCCTCGGGAGTCTCCGTCGCCCTGCGGCCGGAGTCCGCGTGGCTCGCGGACGAGATCGACGTCCCCGCCGTAGGCGGCACCCGCCGCGACGATGAGCACGGTGCGGGCACCGTCTCGCTCGATCTTCCGCACGTGGGTCGCGACTGGGCGGTGCGGCTGCTGAGCGCCCACGGCGCGGGAGTGCTGGCCGCCGATCCGCCGGAGGTCGTGCGTCGCGCCGCGGATGTGACCCACGAGGCCCTCTCCCTGTACGCGCGACGAACACCCGAGGACTAGAATGTCCTGGAGCATCGACCCCTAGGAGCCGGAATGCGCCCTGAGCCCATCCATATTCTCATCCTCGTCATCGTCATCCTCCTGATCTTCGGCGCACCCAAGCTGCCCATGATCGCGAAGAACATCGGCAAGTCCCTCAAGGTCTTCAAGTCCGAGGTGGACGACCTCCGCGGCGACAAGGGTGAGAAGGGCGAGAAGGACGCCGAAGGCGTAGAGCGCAGAGAGGTCACGAGCACCTCGTCGGCCCCGTCCGTCGATGACGTGACCGGGCAGAGCTCTGCGCAGACGCCCAGCCGCGACGAGCAGGCGCTGCCCGAAGACGACCAGCGCCGCGACTCCTGAGTCCTCCGGACCCGACGACGACGGTGGAGGCAGAGGACAGGGCGGGCTGGAAGCGCTCGAAGAAGAACCCCGACAAGCGGATGCCGCTGTCGGAGCACCTCGTGGAGTTCCGCAATCGCGCGATCATCTGCGGTGTCGCGCTGGTCCTCACGTCGGTGCTCGGCTGGTTCCTCTACGATCCGGTGCTCGCGATCCTGCAGTCACCGGTCGATGAGATCGCCGCGCAGGACGACCGCATCGCAGAGCTCAACTATGCGGGGATCGCGTCGCCCTTCGACATGAAGATCAAGGTGTCGCTCTTCATCGGCTTCATCCTGTCGTCGCCGGTGTGGATCCAGCAGCTGTGGGCCTTCATCGTCCCCGGCCTCACCAAGACGGAGAAGCGGTACACGCTGGGCTTCGTGGCCGCCTCGATCCCGCTCTTCCTCGCAGGCGCCTGCCTCGCGTTCTTCGCGATGCCGAACGCGGTCCGTGCCCTCACATCCTTCACCCCGGCAGGGGCCAGCAACATCATCCCCGCGCAGGACTACCTCACGTTCGTCATGATCATCATCGTGGTGTTCGGGATCGCGTTCGTCCTGCCGGTCCTCATGGTCGGGCTCAACATGCTGGGGATCTTGAGCGCCGACCGGATCCGGAAGTCGTGGCGCATCGTGGTCCTCATCGTGTTCGTGTTCGCCGCGATCGCGACGCCCGCGCCGGACGCGATCTCCATGTTCTTCCTCGTCATCCCGATGCTCGCGCTGTTCTTCATCGCCTGGCTCATCTGTCTCCTGGGCGACAGACGGCGGAAGAAGCGCCTCATCGCAGAGGGTCTGTGGGAGGATCCGGCTGAGGACTGACGCGAATGATGCACCGGATGCACACGCACGGACGACGACACGTCAGCAGCGGCTGCCGCCGCACGATGAGAGGAGCGTGACGATGAGCGCAGAGCACGACCCCCTCACCGCGTTCGAAGCCGGTCTGGGATTCCCCCTCGACCGATTCCAGCGCACTGCCTGCCAGGACCTTGAGGAGGATCGCTCCGTCCTCGTCGCCGCACCCACCGGCGCGGGCAAGACCGTGGTCGCCCAGTTCGCGGTGGCCCTCGCCCGGCATCGTGGCGTGCGCGTCTTCTACACGTCGCCCATCAAGGCGCTCAGCAATCAGAAGTTCACGGAGTTCTCGCGCGACTACGGTCCTGAGAACGTCGGGCTGCTCACCGGTGACACCTCGATCAACCGCGATGCGCCGATCGTCGTCATGACGACCGAGGTGCTGCGGAACATGCTGTACTCGGGCGAAGCACTCACGGACCTGGGCTTCGTCGTCCTCGACGAGGTCCACTACCTGGCCGACCGCTTCCGCGGACCCGTGTGGGAAGAGGTCATCATCCACCTCCCCGCCCACGTCCGCATCGTCGGACTGTCCGCGACCGTGTCCAACGCGGACGAGTTCGGTGCGTGGCTGCGGGAGGTCCGCGGCCGCCTGGACGTCGTGGTGACCGAGCACAGACCCGTCCCGCTCCACAACCACATGATGGTCGACGGACGCATCCACCGCCTCTTCCGCGCGGGTTCGGGAACCGAGCTGGAACCCGATCTGGTCCGTGCGATCCGCCAGCACGAGAAGTCCCACGGCAGGGGACAGGGGAACCGCCGCGGGCGGGGCGGTCCGCCGCGCCGTCAGGCCCGTGCGCCCCGCGCCTCGCGCATCGACATCCTCAACCGACTGCACGAGGGCTCTCTGCTCCCGGCGATCTTCTTCATCTTCTCCCGCAACGGGTGCGATGAGGCCGTGGAGCAGCTGCTCACGCGGGGCGTGGACCTCACGGATGCCGCGGACAAGCGCGCGATCGAGGCACGGCTCGATGAGCTCGTCGAGCAGATGCCGCGGGAGGACCTCGGCGTGCTCGGATTCGGCACCTTCTCCACCGGGCTCCTCCACGGCTTCGCAGCCCATCACGCCGGCATGATCCCGCAGTTCAAGGAACTGGTCGAGGACCTCTTCGCGGCGGGCCATCTGCGGGCGATCTTCGCGACGGAGACGCTCGCACTGGGCATTAACATGCCGGCCCGCACCGTCGTGCTCGAGAAGCTCGTGAAGTTCAACGGCGAGGCGCACGTGCAGATCACGCCGGGGGAGTACACCCAGCTGACGGGGCGGGCCGGTCGCCGGGGCATCGACACCGAGGGCCACGCGCTCGTCGTCTGGCAGCCGGGCGTCGACGTCGCGGACATCGGCGCACTCGCCTCGAAGCGCACCTACGCGCTGCGCAGCCAGTTCGTCCCCACCTACAACATGGCGGCGAATCTGCTCGCGCGCATGGACCGGGACTCCGCCGGCAGCGTGCTGGAGACGTCGTTCGCGCAGTTCCAGGCCGACACCGGTGTCGTGGGCCTCGCGAAGAAGCTGCGTCGCAATGAGGAGGCGGTCGCGGGCTACCGCAGCTCCATGGCGTGCGATCGCGGTGACTTCGCCGAGTACGCGCAGCTGCGCCGTGCGGTATCGGTCGAGGAGAAGCGGCAGCGGCGCACGCGCTCCAAGTTCCGCCAGCGGGAGGTCATGGAGTCGCTGGGCCTGCTGCGGGTGGGCGATGCCATCACGCTGCCGTCCAAGCGGTCTCTGGGCGCCTGCGTCGTCATCGCGCCGATGCAGCGCCGGGACGCGGACACGCGCCTGCCCAGCGTGCTCACGGAGGAGGGCCGTGTCTGGCACCTGCGTCCGCATGAGGTCACGGAGCCCGCGGTGAAGCTGGGGCGCGTGAAGTTCCCCAAGAAGTTCAACCATCGTGTCGTCGAGCAGCGCAGGCGACTGGGCGAGGTACTCGTCGATGCGCTGGCGGACGGCCGCGTGAAGGACCCGACGACCGCGATGGCGGAGGCGCTGGAGTCCGGGAAGAAGGACCGTCCGCAGTCTCCTGACGCGGCTCGCATCGAACAGCTGCGCGACGAGATCCGCACGCACCCGTGCCATTCCTGCCCGGACCGCGAGAACCACGCACGATGGGCCGAACGGGCGGAGAAGCTCGAGGCGGAATCGGCGTCTCTGCGCGCGAAGATCGAGGGCCGCACCACGTCGATCGCGATGGTGTTCGACCGCGTCTGCGACGTGCTGACATCCGTCGGGTTCCTGCCCGACAGCCGGATCCTCCGCCGCATCTACGGTGAGCGGGACCTCGTCACCGCACTCGCCGTGCGGGGCGGCGTCTTCGACTCGCTCAGCGAACCGGAGATCGCCGCCCTGGCGTCCGGACTGGTCTACTCCGCTCGGCAGACCGAGACCTTCGGCGTCCCCCGCATGCCGACGGCGTCACTCGACGCCGCCGTCCTGGACGTGCACGGCCTCTGGCGGACGGTGACGGAGCTCGAGCGCTCCGCACGGCTGAGCGACACCCCCGAACCCGATTTCGGGATCGGACGGCTCGTCTACAACTGGACGGAGGGCGCCTCCCTGGCGAACACCCTCAAGGGATCCGGGATCGCGGCCGGGGACTTCGTCCGGTGGGCGAAGCAGACGCTCGACATCCTCGGGCAGATCGCCGACGTCTCCGAGCCTGCGACCGCCGTGCGGGTCCGCAGGGCAGCGGAGTCGATCCGTCGCGGCGTCGTCGCGGACTGACCGGCACGGCGGAGCCCCTGTCCGGCGCACCGACGCCTGTGTCCGAAGGAGCCCCGGGTCAGGGCTTCCGCAGCGTCTTCACGACCGTCTCGAGGTCAGAGCCGAAGACGTTCTCCGTCGTCAGATAGGTCCAGGTCGATGAGGGCCGCTTGAGGCCGTGGGCCGGCAGATCCACGCCCTCGCCCGTGAAGTCCGCGTCCGCGAGCACCTCGTGCGAGCGGGTCAGCACGTCGTCCCAGAAGCTCGCGAACGCGCCGATCGACTCCTCATTGAATGCTTCGTGGGGCTTCTCACGCGCCAGTGTGCGCAGGTGGATGCCCTCGCGGAGGTCGTTGAGGAACGCGAGGTGATCGACCCAGCGTTCGTCGACGGCGAAGAGGAGGACATCGCGGATGGCGGTGTCGAGCACGTCGGCGGACTGCTCGTCCTCGATCTGGGAGACCCGGTCCTCGCCCAGCAGGTCGCGGACCTCGGCGGGGCCCCGCAGCTCGTCGCGCACCTCGTCACGACGGGTGAGGACCAGTTCACGCTGCTTCGCCATAAGGTCGTTGAAGCGCCAGGTGTCGCGGTGGACCGCGGTGTTCTCGCCCTCCGCCATGCGCTGTGCGTGCTCGACGAGCAGTGCCGCGCGCTTCGAGGTGATGAGACCCGTCTCGTCGCCCTCCTCCACGAACCGCTGCGCTTCCGGCACGCGGCTCATGAGCTCGTCCTCGAGGCTCGTGAAGAAGACGGAGCTGCCCGGATCGCCCTGGCGTCCGGCGCGGCCGCGCAGCTGATCATCCAAGCGGGATGACTCGTAGCGCCCGGCGCCGATCACCAGCAGCCCGCCGGCCTCCGCGACGTCCTCGCCGCCCAGTCTGATGTCCGTGCCGCGGCCGGCCATCTGCGTGGACACGGTCACGGCGCCGGCTTCACCGGCGCGTGCGATGATCTGCGCCTCGCGGGTGTCGTCCTTCGCGTTCAGCACCTCGCAGTCGATGCCCCGCTCGCGGAGCCGTTCGGCGAGCGATTCGCTCTCTGCGACGGAGCGCGTGCCGACGAGCACCGGGCGGTCGGAGGCGTGGGCTTCCGCCACCTCCTCGACGATCGCCCGCTCCTTCGACTCCTGGAAGGTGAAGAGCCGGTCCGCCTCATCGATGCGGATGACCGGTTCGTGGGGGTCGACGGGCACGATCTCCAGGTCGTAGAACTCGCGGAGGTCGTCGCCCACCGCCAGCGCCGTGCCGGTCATCCCGCACACGCGGGTGTAGGAGTGGATGAGCTCTTCGACCGTCATCTGATCGAGGATCTCGCCGCTGGTCGATGTCTCGAGCTTCTCCTTCGCCTCGACGGCCGCCTGGAGCCCGTCCGGCCAGCGCTGCAGGTGGGCGATGCGTCCGCGCGAGGCATCGATGAGCTTGATGGCGCCGTCGACCACGAGGTAGTCGACATCGCGATGGACGAGCATGCGTGCGTAGAGGGCCAGGTTCACCGCCGCGAGGGTCGCCGCGTCCTGGCCGTACAGCTCGACGCCGAGTGAGTCCTCGACCTCGTCGATGCCTGCGGGCGTCAGCGAGACCGCTCTGCGGTCCTCGGTCACCTCGATGTGCTCGTCCGGGTCCAGGCGCGCCACCAGCCGGGCCACCCGCTGGTCGGCGTCCTCCTTCTGCGTCGAGCCCGCGAGGACCAGGGGCACGCGGGCCTCGTCGATGAGGACCGAGTCCGCCTCATCGACGATCACGACGTCGCGGGATTCGACGCGGACCTCTTCGCCGGGCAGCCGGAATCGGTCGCGGAGGACATCGAAGCCGATCTCCGAGACGGAGCCGTACACGACCTCCGCACGGTAGGCCTCGCGGCGCTCCTCGTCGGACATCGAGCCGGACACGGCGGACACGGAGACGCCCAGCAGGTCGAAGACCGGTGCCATCCAGCCGCGGTCGCGGACGGCGAGGTAGTCGTTGACGCTCACGACGTGGACGCGGCGGCCCTGGAGTGCGTAGCCGGCGGCCGCCAGCGCACCGACGAGGGTCTTGCCCTCACCGGTGAGCATCTGCACGACGTTCCCGTCCAGCAGTCCGACCAGTCCGCGCAGCTGCGTGTCGTACGGACGCTCGTCCAGCGTCCTCTCCGCGGCTTCGCGCGCCAGCGCGACGAAGCGGACGAGCTGCTCCTCGCGGGTGCCCGTCTCGAACACCGCAGCCGCGGCTTCGGTGAGCTGCTCATCCGTCGAATCGGCGTACTCCTCGTGCCGCTGTGCGACGGAGTCCTGTGCGCGGTCGAACCAGCCGATCCGCTTGTCGGCCTGTGCTCCAGGCCGGTTGAGCAGTCGCGAGAAGAGTCCCATTCGTCGTGTGCACCTCGTCGATAGCGTGTGGTCGATAGCGTGTGGGGCCGCCGGGTCCACCCGGGGTCGGACCCGAGTCAGTCTAGGCGTTCCAGCGGCCAGTCCCCGCTGACCACCGCCGTGGGTCGCTTGCGACGCAGGAACTCCTGCAGCGAAGCGGCCTGCTCCCGCTTCCACACCGTCTGCTGGTCGTGGAGTGCGGCGGCGGGCGTTCCCGCCAGTGCGGGGGAGGAGCGGGCGAGGGCGAGGGCGATGAGACCTGCCGCCCGCGCGTCCGCGAGTGCGTCGTGCGCGTCCTCGAGAGACACGCCGTAGTGCTGTGCGAGTGCTCCCAGCGTGCGCGGGCCCCGGCGGTACGTGTCCACCTGCCGATCGACGACCAGCGTGTCGAGTACGGGCGGGAGATCCGTGAGCAGGGCATCGGGGGAGGGGAGGATGCCCGCCCGCACCGCCTCCGCGGCCAGCACGGTGAGGTCGTAGACGATGTTGTGCCCGACGAGCGTCGTGCCGGACGCGGACAGGGCGCGCACGGCGTCCATGATCTGCGGCAGTGCGACGGCGGTCGGCTCGCCGTCGGCACGCGCGCGCTCGGTCGAGATCCCGTGGACGCGCTGGGCGGCCTCGGGGATCTCCACACCGGGATCGACGAGCCACGTGCGGGCGGGGCCCTCGTCACCGCGGACGAAGGGCACAAGAGCGGCGGACACGATCCGGCCGCTGTGCGGGTCCACCCCCGTCGTCTCGAGATCGAACGCGCAGAAGTCCGCCGCCCAGCCGGTGGGCAGCCCGTTCGGAGCGGGGCGTCCGCCCTGCTCGTCGACGTGCTCCGTCGTCTCCCGTACCCGTTCTGTCGTCCGCACCTCGACGTCGTCGCCGGTGAGTGCGGCCAGCAGCCGGGCGATGGTGCGCTCGAGGCCCCACTGACCGCCCAGTTCGGCGATGCGCGCCGTGTCCGGCTCGCCTCCGGCCGCGGCGACGAAGTCGGACACCGCCAGGTCCGTGAGCCCCTCCATCACCTGCTCGCCCGCACGGACGCTGTCCGCGTGCGCGAGGATGTTCTCCCGTCGCCGGGGGGAGAGGCCGTGCTCCTTGTCCCCGCGCTGCGCTGCGGCGACGATCGCGTCCAGGCCGCCGTAGCCCGCCACGAGCTTCGCCGCCGTCTTCTCACCGATCCCGGGGACGCCGGGGATGCCGTCCGACGGGTCGCCCCGCAGTGCGGCGAGGGCGCGGTACGCGGTCCCGTCCGCGACCCCGTAGGCGGCCGGCAGGTCTGCGAGCGCCATCGTCTCCCAGCGTCCGCCCGTCCGCGGGCGGTGCACGCACACCCTGCGGCCCGGCTCCAGCAGTGCGATGAGATCCCGATCGGACGAGACGACGACGATGTCCTCGTCACCGCCCTGGGCGACGATCGAGGCGATGACGTCGTCCGCTTCGGTGCCCGGGACCTCGGCGATGGGGATGCCGAAGGCATCGAGCGCATCGAAGATGACCGGGAGCTGCGCCTCCAGGTCCGGAGGCGTCTCCGTGCCGCGGGCGGGGTCGGTGATCCGATGCGCCTTGTACTCGGGCAGGAGCGCGGTGCGGAAGTCAGGGCGCCAGTCCGCGTCCATGACCGCGATGATCCTTCGGGAGCCCCAGCGGGCGACCAGTTGGCTGATCGTGTCGAGCAGGCCCTTCGCAGCGTTGACGGGCCGGCCATGGGGCGACCGGATGGTGTCCGGCAGGCCGTGGAACGACCGGTAGTAGAGGGCCGGAGTGTCGAGCACGAGCAGTGGTGGCGTCACGAGCGCCACCCTACCGGGTGCCTCGGACACGGAACCGGACGTGGGAGGATCGGAGGATGACCGATATGCCGACGATCCTCCACAGCGGCGACGTGTACTCCAGCGTCGATCCGTTCGCCACCGCCATCTCCTTCGCAGGTCCGACCGTGTCCTGGGTCGGCGAGGACGAGGCGGCCGCTGCGACGGAGGGTGACCACACCGACCTCGCGGGCGACCTCGTCGCCCCCGGCTTCGTCCATGCGGGACTGCTCCTGACGGGCGACGACCCCGCGCCCGGCGCACTCGTGGAGGCGGGCATCACCGCGGTCCACGTGCTCGGCTCCGCGGACGCCGTGGCCGCCTTCCGCGATGCGGCCCCAGACGCCCTCGCGGTCACCGCCTACCCGGCGGGCGCGGACACCGGAGCGACCAGCGTCGCGGCCCGCGACCTCGCAGGCGCCCTCACGGTCGACCGGCCTCTCTACATCGTGGTGGAGGACGAGTCCGACCTCACAGCGGTCCTCGACGCGCTCGACGACGCCGAGGTCCGCACCCGGGCCCAGCGCTCCCTCTGGCGGCTCCTGGTGACCTGCCCGATCCCGGGGGACGCCGTGGACCGGCTCGCCGCGACGGGCGTCGGCATCACGCTCGACCCGCAGGAGCACGACCAGCCGCTGGCCCCGCTCCTGGCGGCCGGAGCACAGGTGAGCTTCGTGCTCGATCCCGCTTCTCCGTGGCAGACCCTCGCGACGGCCGTCTACAGCGGCACCGCCGGCATCTCCGCCCGCGCCGCGTTCAACGCCGCCACCCGCTTCGGTTTCCGGGCGACCGGGAGCTTCGAGGGCGGGGTGCTCGCGCCCGGCGCGGAGGCGACCGCAGTGCGCTGGAAGGTGGGCGACCTGATCGTCCAGGTGGCAGACGACCGCCTTGCGGCGTGGAGCACCGATCCGCGCTCCGGCACCCCCGGACTTCCGGACCTCTCCGGCTCCTCACCCCTGCCGGTCGTCCGCGATGTCTGGGTGCGCGGACAGCGACACGCGGTCTGTCCTGCACCGACGCAGACGCCGTGACAGTGCCGGTTGCGACAGCGATTACCGCTCGGTAGATTGCTCACAGTCGCCCTGCAGGGGCGAGGTCCGGCGGCGGGCCATTAGACAACGCAGGTGCTCAGCGCCTGCGGCCCGAAGGCCCTGCCGCCGGACCGTTTCCTTCCCTGGACGGATGGATCCCGACCGCCTCGATGCTCCGCTAGAGTGGCACCGATGAAGACATTGGTCGTGATCCCCACATACAACGAGATCGAGTCCCTCCCGCGGACGCTCGCAGCCCTCGCACAGTGGGCTCCCGACGCACATGTCCTGGTGGTCGACGACGGCTCACCCGATGGCACGGGGGAGTGGGCGGACCGTCACGCGGAATCCGACGCCCGTGTGAACGTCCTGCACAACTCCGTCAAGAGCGGGCTGGGCGGGGCCTACCTCGCCGGCTTCCGGTGGGCTCTCGCCCGGGACTGGGAGATCATCTGCGAGATGGACGCCGATGGTTCCCACAGGGCACGCGACCTGCCACAGCTGCTCGCGGCGGTGCACGACGGAGCGGACCTGGCGATCGGATCCCGCTGGGTGCCCGGCGGCGCGGTCGTGAACTGGCCGCGCAACCGCCACCTGCTGTCACGGGGCGCGAACCTCTACGCGAACGTGCTCATCGGACTGGGCGTCAACGACGCGACCGCGGGCTTCCGCGCGTTCCGCCGCGAGACGCTCGAGACCCTCGACCTCGAGGACGTGGAGTCGACCGGCTACTGCTTCCAGATCGACATGACGCGCCGTGTGAAGGATGCAGGGCTGCGCATCGCAGAGGTCCCTGTCACCTTCGTCGAACGTGAGCTCGGCGAGTCGAAGATGGACGGCGACATCATCAATGAGGCGCTCGTCCGGGTGGCCCGCTGGGGAGTCCAGCGGCGCGGTCGCCAGCTGCGCGGCCTCGTCGGCCGCTGAGAGGCGGCCACCCAGTGCAGAGGCGCGCTGGAGTCAGAGAAGGCCCAGAGCCTCGGAGAAGGCCCAGAACGGGAGACGACACGAGGCCCGCACATCGTGCGGGCCTCGTCGCCTCACTGAAGAGGCCGTGTCTCAGATCGTCTGAGCTGTCGTCTGAGCCGAGAGCTCAGTTCGCGGCGGGAAGGTCCCCGCGGCGGTAGGCGAGCCGCTCGTCCAGGAGCACCTGGAGCTCTTCGAAGGAGCGCCGCTCGAGCAGCATGTCCCAGTGCGTGCGCACGGGCTTCGCATCCGATTCCTCCGGGGCCCCTCCGTCGACCCGCAGACCCACGCCGTGCGTGCCGGAGTCCCACTGCGAGGGGATGTCCGCCTCGACGGAGAAGGGCACGCTGAACCTGTGCCCGTCCTCGCAGCGGTACTCGATGAGCTGGCGCGGCGCCGGCTCGACGCCCGCTTCCGATTCGAGGCTCCGGGATCCCAGCTGTGTCCCTCGCAGGCTGCGTTCGCTCATATGACTCTCACTTCTCCGCGTCTACTCTGCGTCGTCCGACTCGGTCGTCTGATTCCGTCGTCTGACTCGTCCACTGACAATTGTCTGCACCGAACACAACAGTCTACCCTCCCTGGACATTCCCGTCCCGACAGGGGGATCATGGGCGTATGACCAGCATGCGCGAGCCCATCGAACCCGACGACGTCTACGAATCCGTCGAATGGACCACGGGCAGGCGGCTCCGCCGCGCTGCCGACACCCTCGCCCGCGGTGCGGGCACGGCGTCCCGCACGGCCGTGGACGCCACCCGCACGGCGAAGCACTACGCGGGGAACGCCGCCCGCTACGCCCGTGAGGGCGCCACCCGGGCCGCCGCTCCCGGTGGAGCCGTCGACTGGACAGAGGAGCGCCTCACACGCGCGCTCGACGAGGTGTCCGACCGGGTGCCGTCGCGCGGCGAGCGCACGGACCGCGCGTTCGACACCGCCCGATCGACTGTCGTCGTCGGAGCGCGCCGCGCGCGCAAGCTGCTGCGCGGCTGATCCGCGCCGCACACCACCGTCCCATGGACGCTCGCACGCTCGTGGGACTGCGCATCACTACGCAGGGACTCTCTGCCCGCACCACGGCCTCCTGGACATCCGTCCACGAGGCCGTGAGTGCGTTCGGCGCCCATCAGGGGCAGGACCTCCCCGGCGTCGTGGCCTCCCTCGCCCTGCGCACATCCGGTGCCGTCGGCCCCGTCCTCGATGCCTTCACGACAGGACGGATCGTCCGCGGCTACCCCATGCGCGGCACGGTCTTCGCCGTGGCCGCGGAGGACCTCGCCTGGATGACCCAGCTGTGCGCCGACGGTCCCATCCGCGCGGCGGCGCGGCGGCGCCCGCAGCTGGGCCTCGACGAGTCCCACGTCTCACGGGCCGCCGATGTCCTCATCGGCCTCGCCCACGACCGCTCCGAGCCGGGGCAGGGGAGCGGAGTGCCGCGGGCAGAGGTCTTCGAGGCGTGGCGGTCCGCGGGCATCGACCCCACCGGCGGCCGCGGGTACCACCTGCTCGTCCAACTGATCTCGACGGGCATCGCGGCCTACGGGCCGTGGTCGGGCGACGACACGGCAGTCGTCGACGCCGCACGCTGGCTGCCGGCGGGCTCAACGCTGAGCGAACGGTTCGACGGTGATCGTGTCGCTGCGACGGCAGAGCTGCTGCGGCGGTACATCCGGTCACACGGACCCGCCACCCTGCGCGACTTCGCGTGGTGGACGAAGCTGCCGCTGCGCACGATCCGCTCAGCACTGCCGCTCATCGAGGATTCGGTGGAGTCCGGACCCATCCCGGGCGATGAGGAGACCGCGTACTGGCGACCGGGGCTCATGGATGAGTACTGGGCCAGGGAGAAGGACGCGATGCGCGAACTCCTGCTGCCGGGCTTCGACGAACTGGTGCTGGGATACCCTGACCGGCTCGTGCTGATGGGTGCCGCGGATCACGCCGTCCTGGTGCCCGGCAACAACGGGGTGTTCAAGCGGGCCGCGATCCGCCGCGGTCGGGTGGTCGGCACATGGACGAGGAAGGGCTCGGCCGGGCGCAGGAGTCTGTCGCTGACGCCGCTCACGTCCGTCAGCGATGCCCAGCGCACGCGCTTCGAGCGCCTCTTCGCAGCATTCCCCTACACTGCGCCCTGAAGCCATCCCGGAGGAGACCACCCGTGACCAAACCGACCGCAGCCGCGGATTCCCACCATCACATCCGCGTGCACGGCGCACGCGAGAACAATCTGCGCGACGTGAGCCTCAGCATCCCGAAGCGACGGCTCACGGTCTTCACAGGCGTGTCGGGTTCAGGGAAGAGCTCGCTCGTCTTCGGGACGATCGCCGCAGAGTCGCAGAGGCTGATCAACGAGACCTATCCCGCGTTCGTCCAGGGCTTCATGCCCTCACTGGGCCGACCGGACGTCGATGTCCTCGAGGGCCTCACGACTGCGATCATCGTCGATCAGGAGCGGATGGGATCGAACCCGCGGTCCACGGTCGGCACCGCGACAGATGCGAACGCGATGCTGCGTGTCCTCTTCTCCCGGATCGCGACGCCGCACATCGGCGGGCCGCAGGCGTACTCCTTCAATGTCGCCTCGGTCTCCGGCGCTGGAGCCGTGACCTTCGAGCAGGCGGACGGCTCCACCAAGAGGGAGCGTCGGGAGTTCGCCGTCGTCGGCGGGATGTGCTCCCGCTGCGAGGGGACCGGCACCGTCCATGACGTCGATCTCACCCAGCTGTTCGACGAGTCCCTCTCCCTGGACGACGGGGCGATCACCGTGCCCGGCTACAAGGCCGGGGGCTGGATGGTGAAGTACTACTCGGAGTCCGGGCTCATGCCCGCGGACCGGCCGATCCGGGAGTTCGATGCGCAGCAGATGAGCGACTTCCTCTGGAAGGAGCCGACGAAGATGAAGTTCCGGGGCATCAACTCGACGTACGAGGGTCTGGTCCCTCGGATCCGGAAGTCGATGCTGACCAAGGACCGGGAATCGATGCAGCCCCATATCAAGGAGTTCGTCGATCGTGCCTTCACCTATGTGGCCTGCCCGGCGTGCGACGGGACCAGGCTCAGCACGGCGACCCGTTCCTCGCGCATCGCAGGACTCTCGATCGCCGATGCCTGCGCTCTGGAGATCGCGGATCTCGCGGAGTGGGTCCGCGGACTCGAGGAGCCGTCGGTCGCCCCGCTGCTCACGGGCCTCGCGGAGCTGCTCGACTCCCTGGTGCGCCTGGGATTGGGATATCTGTCCCTCGAGCGCGCGTCCGGCTCGCTGTCCGGCGGCGAGGCGCAGCGGATCAAGATGGTCCGCCAGCTGGGGTCGCCGCTCACCGACGTGACGTACGTATTCGACGAGCCCACGACGGGCCTGCACCCCCATGACATCTCCCGGATGAACGACCTCCTCCTGCAGCTGCGGGACAAGGGCAACACGGTGCTCGTCGTCGAGCACAAGCCGGAGACGATCGCGATCGCCGACCACGTCGTCGACCTCGGCCCGGGTCCGGGGACCCAGGGAGGCGAGATCGTGTACGAGGGCACGGTCACGGAGCTGGCCGGTGCGGACACGCCCACCGGTCGGCACCTCCACGACCGGGTGCGGCTCAAGGACGAGGTGCGGACGGCCTCGGGCGCGTGGGAGATCCGCGGCGCGGACCTGAACAACCTGGACGACGTCGATGTCGACGTCCCGGCCGGTGTGCTCACGGTCGTGACCGGGGTCGCCGGTTCGGGGAAGAGCTCGCTCATCCACGGTTCCCTCACCGGCCGTGACGGGGTGGTCGTCGTCGACCAGACGGCGATCCGAGGATCGCGGCGGAGCAACCCCGCGACGTACACGGGTCTGCTCGAACCCATCCGCAAGGCGTTCGCGAAGGCCAACGGGGTCAAGCCCGCGCTCTTCAGCCCCAATTCCGAGGGCGCGTGCCCGACCTGCAAGGGCGCGGGGGTCATCTACTCCGACATCCCGACGATGGCAGGAGTGGCCGTCACCTGCGAGGTCTGCCAGGGCCGCAGGTTCCAGGACGAGGTGCTCGAGTACCGGCTGGGGGAGAGGTCCATCGCCGAGGTCCTCCTCATGTCGGCCGCCGAGGCCCACGCATTCTTCTCCGAGGGCGACGCGAAGGTGCCGGCCGCAGCCAGGATCCTCAGCCGTCTCGTCGATGTGGGGCTCGGGTACGTGACGATCGGTCAACCGCTCACAACACTGTCCGGCGGAGAGCGCCAGCGGCTGAAGCTCGCCGTGCGGATGGCCGGCGACGGTGAGGTCTACGTGCTCGACGAGCCGACGACGGGCCTGCACCTCCAGGATGTCGAGGCGATGCTGGCCATGCTCGATCGACTCGTCGACTCGGGGAAGACGGTGATCGTCATCGAGCACCACCAGGCGGTCATGGCCCATGCAGACTGGCTGATCGACATGGGCCCCGGGCCCGGCCACGACGGTGGACGCGTCGTGTTCGAGGGGACTCCGGCGGCTCTCATCGCCCGGGCGCGGGCAGGGGAGAGGACTCTGACCGGCGAGCACCTCGCCGCGTACGTGTCGGAGTGACGCCCGGCGGCGTGCGCGCCCACGTGTGTGCGGGCAATCACATCACGGTCAGGTAACGCTGAGGTGACTCTGAGTGAATGCGCACCGCTGATCCGTGGTTCTGGCTGTCATGAGCGCCCGACTGTTCGCTACCGTGTAACGGCCCGGTAACGAACCGGGCACTGACATGCACGCCGTGCTCACGCACGACGTCGGACGACACCGAGGCGCGCACCGGCAGGGGAGCACCCCGCTCTGCGCCCCGAAGGAGAACGACACCGTGAAGACCACCATGACGAACAGCCTCCGCAAGATCGCACTGCTCGGCGGCGCCGGAGCGGTCGCAGCCGTCGGCTTCGTCGGAGCGGCCAGCCCCGCACAGGCGGACTCCGGATCCGTGTGGGACCGCGTCGCGGAGTGCGAGTCCGGCGGGGACTGGAGCATCAACACCGGGAACGGCTACTACGGAGGCCTGCAGTTCTCCCTGCAGACATGGGAGGCGTTCGGCGGTGAGGGCATGCCGCACGAGGCGAGCAAGGCCGAGCAGATCGACGTCGCGCAGGAGACCCTCAAGGAGCAGGGACCGGGCGCATGGCCGGTGTGCAGCCAGGAAGCAGGACTCACCGTGGAGAACGGGCTGGCGGATGACGGCTCGGGATCCGATGACTCGGACGAAGGACGCTCCGATGAGGGCGGCGACTCCGACGGCGGCTCGGACAAGCCGCAGCTCGGCGGCGCCTGAGCAGCACCGCAGTGAGACTGGATACGTGGCCGCGGGGAAGTCTCCCCGCGGCCACGATCTGTGTGCGCGGCCTTCCTGGATTTTTGAACACGTTCACTTCGGGAGTAAGCTGAGGCCATGAGCGCGCACGGCGATGCAGCAGCACCGCACGGTTCCACCGGGACGAAGGCGGAGCGGACACGAGAACTGCTCGCGGATACCGCCCTGCGGATGTTCCGCGCACACGGGTACGACGCGACGACGATGCGCGGGATCGCCCGGGAGGCCGGGGTATCGACCGGCAACGCGTACTACCACTTCGCCGGCAAGGACGCCTTCGTGCACGAGCTGTACCGGCGCGTCGTGATCGAGCATCGGGTGCGCACACAGTCCGCACTCATCGCCGGCGGTTCACTCGCGGACAATCTCCGACGCGCCCTGACCATCGGCGTCGAGGTCATGGCGCCCTATCATTCGTTCGGATCCACACTGCTCGGCACGGCACTCCGCATGGACTCGGAGACCAGCCCGTTCTCAGCCGCCTCGCGCTCACCGCGCACAGACGCTGTGGCTCTCATGCGCGAGGTCGTCGATGCGTCCGCACGCGTACCCGGCTGGCGCCCAGGGGAGAGGCTTCCCGAACTGCTCTGGCTCGCCTATATGGGCGTCACACTCTTCTGGGTGCTCGATTCGAGCCCTGACACACGGCGCACCGCCCTGCTCATCGACGGCGCCGCTCCGCTCGTCGGCAGGATGGTGTCCCTGGCGCGCATTCCGATCGGTCGCAGCCTTGCCGCCGATGCCATCGACCTTATGGACCGCGTGCGCACGGCCGGTGCACTCAGAGAGGGCCAGGAATGACGCAGACCGTCGTACTCGCCGGTGCGAGCGGATTCATCGGGAGTCGCCTGGTGCGGCGCTTCGAGGAGGACGGCGCGCGGGTTCGGACGATCGGGCGGGGGTCCGAAGCCGACGCGCGGTGGGGCGGGGACCTCGGCGGGGTGCTCGAAGGCGCCGACGCCCTCATCAACCTCGCGGGCCGGTCGGTGAGCTGCCGGTACACCAAGCGGACCGCGGATGACATCCTCCGTTCGCGGACGGAGACCACTCACGCTCTGGGCAGGGCACTCGCACAGTGCTCGAGCCCGCCCCTGTGGATCAATGCGAGCACCGGGACGATCTATCGCGACGCGCGGGATCGGCCGCAGGACGAGGACACGGGTGAGCTGGGCAGCGGGTTCTCCGTCGCAGTCGCCCGGGCGTGGGAGCACGAGCTCTGGGATGCCCCGGTTCAGGTACGGAAGGTCGCGCTGCGCATGTCGATCGTCCTGGGCGCAGGGGGAGCGATGAACCCGAACATCAATCTGGCGCGCATGGGATTCGGCGGCCGCCAGGGCGATGGTGGCCAGATGCTGTCGTGGATCCACATAGAAGACGTCTATCGGGCGGTGCAGCACATCATCGCGGACCGCGATCTGCGTGGGCCGATCAACCTCGCATCTCCGCATGCCGTCACGAACGAGGAGTTCATGTGCAGCGTGCGACGCCACCTGGGCGGACGCATCGGATCCCGCAAGGGTGTGCGACTGCCGGCCTGGTCACTCGAAGCAGGCGCCCGGATCATCCGCACGGAGGCCGAACTCGTCCTCAAGAGCCGCTGGGTGGAGCCGCGCAGGCTCACACAGAGCGGATTCGCGTTCACGCACCCTGAACTCGACGACGCGCTTGCGCAGATCGCCGAGGAGACTCGCCGCGGGCTGGTTCCCGTACAGCTGGGATAGGGCTGCGCAGTCCTGAGCACCTCGACACGAGGTGGGAGGTGAGCCCGGATCCACGCATCCACGGTGCGCCGATAATCTACATTATGTTAAGTTGATCCGTGGAAGCGCTCTCCCACGGGCAAGAGCCGGCAGAGCTGCGCCCATCCCCCGTGGACACACTCGCTCAGGATCGCGCGTCACACGAGCACCGCAGAACCGACGAGCAGGACGAATGGCAGCGTCACGAAGGACGCCACCGTCTGGAACGCGATGAGCGCAGCCATGAGCGACGAATCGCCGCCCAGCTGCCGTGCGAGCACGTACGACGTGCTCGCCGTTCCGATCGACTGGAAGATCAGCGCGACGAGCGCCACCGGCCCGCTCACCCCGACCAGGATGAGTCCACCCAGCGTCAGTGCCGGAAGCACGAGCAGCTTCATCGACGACGCCACGACGAGCCCCACCGCGTGCGTCCGCAGCTGGATCCTCCGCAGTCCGGCACCGACGCAGAGCAGGCCGACCGGCAGTGCGGCGGCCGCGAGCGGATCCAGGACTCCGATGACGACCTCGGGCATGTCGAACGGCAGCGTGCCCACCGCGGCACCCAGGACGCATGCGAGCACCAGCGGATTCAGCACGACCTTGCCCACCAGTGAGAGCAATGAGCTCTTGTCGACGAGGAACACCTCGAAGCCCAGCGTCGCGATCACATTCACCAGCGGCACGAGCACCGCACCCACGATCCCCGCGAGTGCGGCACCCTCCCCCGGAGCCAGACTCACCGCGAGGGATACTCCGACATACGTATTGAAGCGGACCGATCCCTGCAGCACAGATGTGAATGCAGCGGCTGTCGGGGCGACCACCCTGTTGAGTGCGAAGAGGATTCCCGTGACGAGCAGCGTGGGAACGACGACGGCCACCGCCACTCGCCCCACCGGAACTCCCCCGAGGTCGACGGTCGCGATGCTCGTGAACAGGAGCATCGGCAGCAGGACGAAGTACGCGAGGCGCTCCGCTCCCGACCAGAAGTCGGGGCTGGAGAAGCCTCGCAGCCGACGCAGCACCGCTCCCAGTGCGAGCAGCGCCGCGATCGGGACCAGCGCCGCCGCGATCGCCCCCACCGACATGCCGCTCCCCCTCTGTCACCTGCATGCGCAGACCCTGTCACCTGCACGCGCAGACCTGGTCGGGCCTCGTGCCCCTCCCCGTCCTATCACGACGGCGCGGCGTCATGAGGCGGCTGTCCACCCGACTTCCACGGATGCCCGAAAGCGACTAGATTCAAGCGTGTCGGACTCACTGCAGCGAGCCTTCGAGCACGAGCCATCATGCACGGACTGCTGACCGCTGGTCGCCAGCGATCAGCTCCGCGCACGACACGCCGAATGAAAGGACCACCCTCATGGCCGGATCCACTTTCAACCCCATTCGCGACATCGACCGCTTCTTCTCCGAGGTCACCAGGACACCCAACGCGGTCGGCCTGCCGATGGACCTCTTCCGCGACGGAGAGATGTTCGTGGCCCGCATCGACATGCCCGGCGTCGACCCGTCCAGCATCGATGTGGACGTCGAGGACCGCACGCTCACCGTCCGTGCCGAGCGCACCACGCTCGATCCGGAGCCGGAGGTCAAGTGGCTCACCCGCGAGCGTCCGACGGGGACGTTCGCCCGCCAGCTCACGCTGGGCAACCGCGTGGCGGTCGACCAGATCTCCGCGGAGTACGCCGACGGCGTCCTCTCGCTGACGATCCCGGTCGCCGACGATGCGAAGCCGCGGAAGATCTCCGTGGCGCACGCGGACAGCGCGCGCTCGAACACGGTCGTCTCCTCGGAGCAGCCACCGATCACCCCGTCAGCCTCCGGCGACTCCGCGCCGGAACTCTGAGCCGCACGGGCACACAGCCGCTCAGACATATAGACGCTCGGGCCAGACGCACAGCGACTCAGACACACTGCCTCCGGGCGACACGGCGGACGGACGCATCATGCGTCCGTCCGCCGTCGTGTGTGCTCCCCCGGTCCTGACGTGACCCGGCGCAGGTCCGATGTGGCGCCGGGCTGGTCCGCTCAGACGCTTCGGTGCGCCACGTATGCGAGGCACAGGTAGGGCAGCTCGAACGTGTCCGGCTCCCCCGCTGCCGTGACGAGGCCGCCCGATTCGGCTGCGAGCCCGCGTCCCTCCCCTGCGAGGAACGAGCGGATGTTCGCCTCCACGCGCGCGCGGACCGTGGGCCCGCTGCGCAGCCAGTACGAGCGCGTCGCCGCCAGCTCGACCACGTCCTCCGTGCTCACGCGGGTGGTGAACGCGAACTCCGCTGCGAGTGGATCAGTGAACCCGACGAGCTCCGGACTCCACGCCGGTCGATAGACGTCGCCCGCATGCATGATGCGAGCCAGCCTGAGGACCCAATCGACGCGCACATCGAGCTGGTTCAGAACGATCGCCACAGCCCCGGTCGTTGTGAGCACGCGTTGGAACTCCGAGGCCGCCGCGACCGGGTCCATCCAGTGCCATGCCTGCGCGACCGCCACCAGGTCGACGGAGCCGTCGTCCAGCGGAAGCGACTCCGCGGTCCCGGTATGGGCCGGCTCCGGGTGCAGGGCGAGCAGCTCCGGATCCGGATCGATGCCGACCACCGACCATCCGCGAGCACGCAGTCCGGCTCCGAAGATGCCCGTTCCGGCGCCCACGTCCGCACAGCGTCCAGGCGCGGTGGTCTCCTCCGCCAGCCAGTCGTACACGGCGTCCGGATACCGGGGCCGCACCCGATCGTAGACCGCTGCAGACTCCCCGAACCGCGTGCCCACCGCCTCGCGGGTCGAGTGCACCACGGCGGGACGCACGGCTCGCTGTCCGGTACTCCCCCAGGAGCCGCTGTCCGGCGGTGAGGCGGATGACGACTGCGAGTTCACACGCTCTCGACGAGGGCGAAGTCGCTGTCCAACTCGGTGCTCAGTGCACGCAGCTGATCGACCAGCGCCTCGGCGAGCGGCACTCCGTTCTCCAGCCGCTCTGCCCGTGTGAGGAAGTCGCGGTCCCCCGTCGCCTGCACCGGCTCTGCGGCATCGAGCGGTTCCATCCCACGGATGGTGTCTCGCAGTTCGCGCACGTACTCCCCCGCATCCGTCGGAGCGCCGAAGGCAGCAGGATCGATGGCGAGGAAGAAGTAGCCGATGTCCTGGTACCCGTCGACGTTCCCCGGCTGTCCTGCGCCCGGAAGCGCCGCGGAGAGGATCTGGACCATCGTCGCGAGTGCGGAGCCCTTGTGCCCACCGGTGAAGAACCCCTGACCGCCCAGCGGCAGGAGCCCCACTCCCCCGTCCTTGCCGTACTCCAGGCGGGAATAGATCTCCTGCGCATCATGGATGGGCGCGCCGTCACCGTCGACGGCCCACTCCTCCGGGAGGTCCTCGCCGCGGAGTCCGTAGAGCTTGACCTTGTTGAGGGGAACCGTCGTCGTCGACATGTCGACCAGGACGGGCTCCTCCCCCGGGACGGGCGCGGCGAACGCGATCGGGTTCGTGCCCATGAGCGCGCCCTTGGCACGGTGCGGCACCTGCAGTGCGTTCGCAGTCGAGCACAGTGAGATGCCCATGAGTCCGGCCTCGGCCGCCATGCGCGCGTAGTAGCCCGCGGCGCCGTAGTGGTTCGTCTGCCCCACGACACCGATGCCCACGCCGAACGATTCCGCAGCCTCGATCGCGCTGGTCATGGCGAGGTGCGCGCCGGTGTGGCCGAAACCCCTCTTCCCGTCGACGCGGACGACCGCACCGAACGAGTGCGCGACCTCGGGCTCCGCGGTCGGATCGATGTGACCCTTCGCGATCTCCGAGGCGTAGTACGGAAGCATGGAGATCCCGTGGGAGTCGACTCCCATGAGGTCGGTGTCGTACATGACGTCCGTGCACACGGTGCGCGTGTGGTCATCAGCGCCGAACCCTCGGAGGGTCGAATCGATCTGGGCACGTACGGAAGCGGGGTCGAATCGTCTCATGTGAGCGAGACTACACAAACGGCGAGGCAGCAACACGAGCGTCTCTCCGGCACGAGCGAGGTCTCCTCCCGACCAGGCGGCAGACGACTAGGATTGGGGCGTACCGGTCCTCCTGCACTCCCCCGATTCGAAAGGGACCCGCGCATGTCGCTCAGTTCGCTCACCCCACAAGAGATCGCGTCGCGCCTCGAGAACGCCACGGCGGACTACGAGCGGTTCGCCGCGCGTGGACTCAGCCTGGACATCACGCGGGGCAAGCCGTCGGCGGCTCAGCTGGATCTCGCCGACGACCTCCTCACTGCTGTCACGGGTGCCGACGCCGCGTCGGCGGACGGGACGGACACCCGCAACTACGGCGGCCTGCGCGGACTCCCGGAACTGCGCGAGATCTTCTCGCCCCTCCTCTCAGTGCCCGCCGACCAGCTGCTCGCACAGGGCAATTCGTCTCTCACCCTCATGCGTGATGCGCTCGCCTTCGCGATGCTCCACGGGCGACCCGATTCGGCGGCCCCCTGGGCGGGGACCCCCGTGAGGATGCTGTGCCCCGTGCCGGGATACGACCGACACTTCGGCCTGGCGGAGGCCCTGGGCTTCGAACTCGTGCCGATCGCCACCGATGCGGAGGGCCCCGACATGGACCAGGTCGCGTCGCTCGTCGCGAATGATCCCACTGTCAAGGGCATCTGGATCGTGCCGGTCCACTCCAACCCGATCGGCGTCTCCATCTCGGAGCGCCGCACCCGTGAGCTGATGACCCTGCAGGCCGCAGCAGGCGATTTCACCGTCCTATGGGACAACGCGTATGCGCTCCACCACCTGCGCGAGCCGCATCCGGAGCCGATCGATGTCCTGGGCATCGCAGCAGAGGCCGGCAACCCGGATCGACCTCTCGTGTTCGCCTCGACGTCCAAGATCACGCACGCCGGTGCCGGCGTCGCGTTCGTCGGCGGGTCCCCCACCATCGTCGACTGGTTCGCGCGCCACACGGCGGCCGGGGCGATCGGCCCGGACAAGATCAACCAGCTCCGGCACGCCCGCTTCTTCGGCTCCCCGGAGGGCGTCCGCAGCCACATGCGGAAGCACGCGGACCTGCTCAACCCCAAGTTCGCCGCGGTGGACGAGATCTTCTCCCGCGAACTGGGTCCGGAGGACCTGGCCGCGTGGACGAAGCCGTCCGGCGGGTACTTCATCACGCTCGCGGTGCCGCCGGGCACCGCCTCCCACGTGGTGAAGCTGGCCGGCGAGGCCGGGGTCAAGCTGACGCCCGCGGGAGCCACGCATCCCCACGGCGTGGATCCGGATGATGCAGTCATCCGGATCGCGCCGACCATGCCTCCTCTCGAGGAGGTCGAGGCCGCGGCCGAGGTCGTCGCCGCCTGCGTGCGCGTCGCCGCCTATGAAGCGGTCGCGGCACCCCGCAGCTGAGCGCACGGGGAGCGCATGACGAAGGGTCCGGACCGATCGGTCCGGACCCTTCGTCATGCCATGGCACCGGCGGCTCTCCAGCGCGCTCTCAGCGCGTCGGAGGAACCGTCAGTGCGGACTCATCACCGCGGGTTCGTCACGTCGCGCTGTAGTCGTAGAAGCCGCGTCCGGTCTTCACACCGAGCAGTCCCGCATCGACCATGCGCGACAGGAGCACCGGCGGCTTCGCCGCCGGGTCGCCCGTCTCCTCGTAGATGCTCTGCCCGACGAACAGGCAGGTGTCCAGTCCCACCCTGTCGGCCAGTGCGATCGGGCCCATCGGGTGCGCACACCCGTTCACGATGCCGAGGTCGACGTCCTCCTTCGTCGCATGACCTGCTTCGACCATGCGGATCGCGGAGAACAGGAAGGGGATCAGCAGTGCATTGACGACGAACCCGGGGCGATCCGACGCACGGATCGTCACCTTGCCCAGCACATCGGTCGCGAAGGAGTCCATCGCGTCGACGACTGCCGGATCGGTGAGCTCGGAGACGACGAGTTCGACCAGCGGCTGGACGGGTGCCGGGTTGAAGAAGTGGATCCCCAGCACGCGGTCCGGTCGGCCGGTGGCCTGTGCGAAGCGGATGATCGGCATCGAGGACGTGTTCGATGCGAGGATCGCGTCCTTCGCCGTCACCACGGTGTCGAGCTCTGCGAAGATCGCCTTCTTCACGTCTTCGTTCTCGCTCGCCGCCTCGATGACCAGCTGGCGGTCCGCGAAGTCCGCCATGTCGACGGTGAAGTGCAGACGGGCCAGCGCGGCATCCCGGTCCTCAGCGGACAGCTTTCCGCGCTGCACGCCCTTCTCGAGGCTCTTCTCGATGCTGCTGCGGCCCGAGGCGATGGCCTCCTCGCTGATGTCGCGGACGACGACGTCGAGCCCCGCACGTGCGAGCACCTCTGCGATGCCGGATCCCATGAGTCCGGAGCCCACGACTCCGGCGCGTTCGATAGCCATATTCCCTCGTTTCTTCACGTCTGCGGGTCCGTCTGTGCCGTCTGGACCCGGTGCTTCGTCGGTGAGCGCCCTCTGTGGGGCCCTCGGTGTCAGGGAGTCAGAACCAGTCCGCCCGGCGGACTGCCGCCAGTGCTTCCCGCTTCCGCTCCTTGGGGAGGGTCTCGATGTAGACGGTTCCATCGAGGTGGTCGGTCTCGTGCTGCAGCATCTGCGCGAAGACTCCTTCGCCCTCGACGCGGATCGGCTCGCCGTCGACGTCGAATCCTTCGACGGCGGCGAACTCCCACCGCGGAGTGGGGAACCAGAGACCCGGCACGGACAGGCAGCCCTCATCGATGTCGCGCTGCTCCCCGCCGGTCTGGACGACGACCGGGTTCACGACGTGTCCCACCCTGTCGTCGAGGTGGAAGGCGAAGATGCGCCTGTCCACCCCGATCTGCGGAGCGGCGACCGCCGCGCGCCCGTCCGGAGCCGCAGTGTCTGCGAGATCCCGGACGAGCACGCGCAGCGAGTCGTCGAACGAGGTGACCGGCGCGCACACCGTGCGCAGGACCGGATCGCCGTAGTGCCGGATAGGACGGTCAGCCATCGATCACGACGACGAGGTCGCCGCCCTCGAGCTGCTGGACCGGTCCGATCGCCAGTCGGGACACGGTTCCGTCCACATGCGAGGTGATGGAAGCCTCCATCTTCATGGCCTCGATCGTGGCAACCGTCTGGCCTGCCTTCACCGTGTCACCCGTCTCGACCTGGAGGGTGACGACGCCGGCGAACGGGCTGGCGACGTGACCCTGGTTGTCCGGGTCGGCCTTCTCTGCGGCGGCGACATCCACATCGACACTGCGATCACGGACGGAGATCGGACGCAGCTGACCGTTCAGGGTGCACATGATCGTCCGCATGCCGCGCTCATCGGCGGGTCCGACCGCCTGGATGCCGACCAGGAGCGCCTTGCCCTTGTCGATGACGACGCTGTACTCCGAGCCCTCCTCGAGTCCGTAGAGGTACAGCGACGTCTCCAGCACGGAGAGATCGCCGTACTGATCGCGCATCCGGCCGAACTCCTTGTGGGGCTGCGGGAACAGCAGCCTGTTGAGCGTGTCCTGGCGCGTCGTGCCCGACTCGTTCAGGAGCGCAGAGTCGTCGGCCTCGAGGTCCGCGGCAGGAGCCTTGTGCGTGCGTCCTTCGAGCGCCTTGCTCCGGAAGGGCTCGGGCCAGCCGCCCGGAGGGTCGCCCAGATCCCCGTTGAGGAAGCCGATGACCGAATCCGGCACGTCGAACTTCTGCGGGTTCTGCTCGAACTCATCCGGATCCGCGCCGACCGCCACGAGGTGGAGGGCGAGGTCCCCGACGACCTTGGACGACGGGGTGACCTTGACGAGGTGGCCGAGGATCCGGTCCGCGGCCTCGTACATCGCCTCGATCTCCTCGAACTTCTCCCCCAGGCCCAGAGCGACGGCCTGCTGACGGAGGTTGGAGAGCTGCCCGCCGGGGATCTCGTGGCGGTACACGCGCCCGGTCGGACCCGGGAGCCCGGACTCGAACGGCTTGTAGACGTTGCGCACAGCTTCCCAGAAGGGCTCCAGGTCTCCGACGGCGCCGAGGCTGAGGCCCGTGTCGCGCTCCGTGTTCTCCAGAGACGCCACGAGTGCCGACATGGACGGCTGGCTCGTGGTCCCGGACATCGCGGCGCTGGCTGCGTCGACGGCATCCGCACCCGCAGCGGATGCGGCGAGCAGAGTCGCGAGCTGTCCGCCGGCGGTGTCGTGGGTGTGGACGTGCACGGGGAGGTCGAAGTTCTCACGCAGTGCGGTGACGAGCGTGGTGGCCGCGGCCGGGCGCAGCAGTCCTGCCATGTCCTTCACAGCCAGGACGTGTGCTCCGGCTTCGACGATCTGCTCTGCGAGTCGCAGGTAGTAGTCGAGGGTGTAGAGCGACTCGTTCGGATTGGAGAGGTCGGACGTGTAGCAGAGCGCGACCTCGGCGACTGTCGTCCCGGTGGCGCGGACCGCGTCGATCGCCGGACGCATCTGCGACACGTCGTTGAGCGCGTCGAAGATGCGGAACACATCCACGCCCACGTCCGCCGCTTCGGCGACGAAGGCGTCCGTGACCTCAGTGGGGTACGGCGTGTACCCCACGGTGTTGCGGCCGCGCAGCAGCATCTGGAGATTGATGTTCGGCACCGCCGCACGCAGCTTCGCAAGACGCTCCCACGGATCCTCCGCGAGGAAGCGCAGTGCGACGTCGTACGTGGCTCCGCCCCAGGCCTCGATGCTCAGGAGCTCCGGGGTCATCTTCGAGACGTACTCCGCCGGAGTGACGAGGTCCTTCGTCCTCACGCGGGTGGCGAGCAGTGACTGGTGCGCGTCGCGGAACGTCGTGTCCGTGACCGCCAGCGCGGTCTGCTCGCGCAGTGCCCTGGCCCAGCCTTCGGGACCCAGCTCCTGGAGCTTCTGCCGGGAGCCTGCCGGCGCGGTCGCTCCGGCGAGCGATTCCGGCAGGGCGGGCAGCTTGTCGATCGGGTCGAGGGAGACCGGGGCCTCACCGTTGGGGCGGTTGACCGTCACATCGGCCAGGAACTCGAGGATCTTCGAGCCGCGGTCCGCGCCCACGCGGGCCTCGAGGAGGTGGGGATGATCGTCGATGAAGGACGTCGCGAGGTCGCCGTCGCGGAACTTCTTCTCTGCGAGGACTGCGCGCAGGAAGCCGATGTTCGAGGCGACGCCGCGGATGCGGAACTCCGCGAGCGCACGACGTGCACGATCGACCGCCTGTTCGAAGCTGCGGCCGCGGGTGGTGCACTTCACGAGCATGGAGTCGAAGTGCGCGGAGACCTCGGCACCCGCGTACGCGGTGCCGCCGTCCAGCCGCACACCCGCGCCGCCGGCGGACCGGTAGGCGGTGATCACTCCGGTGTCGGGGCGGAAGGAGTTGGTGGGATCCTCCGTCGTGATGCGGCACTGCAGCGCCGCGCCCTTGATCTGGATCATGTCCTGGGAGAGTCCCAGTTCGTCCAGTGTGCCGCCCGCTGCCACGAGCATCTGGGACTGGACGAGATCGATGTCCGTGATCTCCTCCGTCACCGTGTGCTCGACCTGGATGCGGGGGTTCATCTCGATGAAAGCGTGCTTGCCGGCGCGCGGACCCGCGGTCTCGAGGAGGAACTCCACGGTGCCCGCGTTCTGGTAGTCGATCTCACGTGCGAACTGGAGCGCGTCGCTCCGCAGCGCATCCGCCACCGCCGGGTCCAGGTTGGGCGCGGGTGCGATCTCCACGACCTTCTGATGACGGCGCTGGATGGAGCAGTCGCGCTCGAAGAGGTGGATCGCGTTCGAGTCGTTGTCGGCCAGCACCTGGACCTCGATGTGGCGCGGACGCTGCACCGCCTGCTCGATGAAGACGGTCGGGTCGCCGAAGGCGCCCTCCGCCTCTCGCATCGCCGCCTTGAGCGCCTCGAGCAGTCCGTCGTGGGAGTCGACGCGGCGCATACCGCGCCCGCCGCCGCCTGCCACGGCCTTGACGAACAGGGGGTACTCCATGTCCGCGGCCTGCTCGAGCAGTTCGTCGATGTCTGCCGACGGCGAGGTCGAGTCGAGGGTCGGAACGCCCGCTCGACGCGCCGCCTCCAGTGCATGGACCTTGTTGCCGGCCATCTCGAGCACGTCAGCGCGAGGGCCCACGAAGGTGATCCCGGCCTCTTCGCACGCGCGGGCCAGATCTGGGTTCTCGGAGAGGAAGCCATAGCCCGGGTAGACGGCGTCGGCTCCCGATTCCTTCGCCACGCGCATGATCTCGGAGACATCGAGGTAGGCCCGGACCGGGTGCCCCTCCTCTCCGATCTGGTACGCCTCATCGGCCTTCAGCCGATGCTCGGAGTTGCGATCCTCGTAGGGGAACACGGCCACGGTCTCCGCGCCGAGCTCGTAAGCAGCGCGGAAAGCACGGACGGCGATCTCGCCACGGTTGGCGACAAGCACCTTTCGGAACATTCGAACTCGTTTCTTCCGGCGCCGGTTCACGACGCGTCCTGCGGAACAGCCCCACTGTACAAGTGGTCGAGGACACAGCCTTCAGGGGGTGCACGGGCAGGGGCACGCCCGTGTCCGTGGCGTTGGCTACTGTGAAGCGCATGCGGATCCTCCACACCTCCGACTGGCACCTGGGCAGACGGCTGCACGGCGTCGACCTCACGGACGAGCACCGCGCATTCCTCGACTGGCTGCACGCGCTCGTCGACGAACGCGACATCGACGTCATCGCCATCGCCGGGGACGTCTACGACCGTGCGATCCCGCACCCGGACGCGCTGGGGCTCTGGGAGCACGGGATCGCAGGGCTCCTGGACCGGGGTGCACGGGTGGTCGCATCGAGCGGGAATCACGACTCGTTCGTCCGGCTGGGGCTCAATCGGCACCACCTCGAACGCGCCGGGGTGCACCTCCGCACCCACCTGTCGGACATCCGGCGGCCGGTGCGGATCGGGTTCGACGGAGCACTGCTCCCGAACGCGGATCCGACCCCGGGGGTCTCGATCCACGGGATCCCCTACCTCGAGCCCTCGCTCGTCTGGGAGCGCATGGACGCGGCACGCCGCACGCACGCGGCTGTTCTGAGCACGGCGATGGAGCGCATCCGGGCGCGCAGGGACTCCCACTCCCCCGATGACCGACTCGTCGTCCTGGCCCACGCCTTCGTCGCGGGGTCGACGTCGAGCGAATCCGAGCGCGATGTGTCTCTGGGCGATGTCGGTGTCACCCCCGCGTCTGTCTTCGACGACGCGGACTATGCGGCGCTGGGCCATCTCCACCGGCCGCAGGAGATCTCGGACCGCGTCCGGTACAGCGGTTCTCCCCTGCCGTTCTCCTTCGGCGAGGCCCGCTTCTCTAAGGAGGTCGTCGAAGTCGAGTTCAGCGACTCGGGCGCGATCGGGAAGCCCCTGATCACGTCGCACCCGGTCCCCGAATTCCGGCCCGTGCGCACGCTGCGCGGCACACTCCACGACGTCGTGTCGCAGTCTGCGGACCACGAGGAGGCGCTCATCGCCGCAGAGCTCACCGACCCACAGCGCGTCCCCGGGGCGGTCGACCGGCTGCGGGCCGCGTTCCCGGGATTCATCAGGATGTCGTGGACCCGACTCGACGAGCCGACCGGGACCTCGGCAGCGGGATCCGCCTCCACCGCGGTCGTCCGCACGGACGAAGAGGTCTTCGCGGACTTCCACCGTGCGCAGCGCGGGGGTCCGCCACCGCCTCAGATCCGCAGGCGGTTCGCCGACGCGCTGGCCCGGGTCCACGCGGCGGCAGGTCCCGCGGAAGGGTCGGTGTGACGGATGCGCCCCCACCAGCTGGTCATCGAGGGCTTCGGCCCCTTCCGAGACAGGCAGACGATCGATTTCGACGCGGTGTCCCACGATGGACTGTTCCTCATCTCCGGCCCCACGGGCGCCGGCAAGACGAGCATCCTCGACGCGCTCTGCTTCGCTCTCTTCAATACGGTCCCCGGCCCGCGTGGTTCCGCATCGGACCTGCGGTCCCACCTCGCCGCACCCCACGACCCGACGCGCGTCGAACTCGTCTTCAGCGCGGGCGGCCGCCGCTTCCGCATCGAGCGGGTCCCGCAGCACCTGCGCCCGCGCAAGCGCGGGTCGGGGATGACGACCCAGCAGCACACCGTCGCGCTGGCGGAATGGGTCGAGGGCGAATGGGCCGGCATCTCCCGCACTGCGCAGGAGACGCAGTCGTTCCTGGACGGCATCCTCGGCCTGAACGCGGCCCAATTCACCAAGCTGGTGGTCCTGCCGCAGGGTGATTTCGCCGCCTTCCTCCACGCGGACCCGGCCGAACGCGAAGCGATCCTCGAGAAGCTGTTCGCCACGGAGCACTTCCAGGCGGTGGAACGCGTGCTCGCCGATCGGGCGACGGACGCGCGGCGCACCACGGAGCAGGAATCCCAGCGTCGACGGTTCGCGGTCGAAGCCGCCGCGGAATCCTCCTGGGAGGCTCTGGTCGTTCCCGATGCGGCCCCCGGCGTGATCGACGCCCTCACGTTCCTGGGCGCGGCAGCGGTCATCGCCGACGAGCGCGCGGAATCCGCCGACCTCACCGCACAGCTCGCAGACCGACTGGCTGCGAGCGCGACGGACACGGCCCAGTCCTGGAGGCAGCGTGCTGAGGATCGCGCGGCACTCTCAGCCCTGCTCCAGGACGAGGCCTCGTGGAACGAGGAGTCCGGCGAACGCGAATCCCTGCGCAGAGAGCTGGAGCGCGCACGTGCGGGACAGGCACTCGGGACTCACCTGACCGCAGTGCGACGTGCAGGAACCGAAGCCGAACGCATGGAAACCGCAGCACAGCGCGCGGAGCGCTCCGCGGTCACTGCGCTGCCGACGGATGCGCGTGTCCGCCTCGAGGACCTGACAGACTCCGAGATCGCGACGGCCCGGGCTCATCTCGAGCGCACGGAGGACCGGCTGCGCCGTCATGCGCAGCTCGAGGAACGCAGTGCCGTCACCGGCTCAGCCGCAGCGACTGCTGCGACGGAGCTCGACGGCGCGAAGGCCCTCCTCTCAGCGCTGCGGACGGATGAGGACGAGCTCCGGACCCGCGCTGAGGATCTGCGGAGCAGCCATGACGCGCTCGAGGAGACGGCATCATCGCGGGATCGGCTCCGCGAACAGGAGCGCCTGGCCGCCGCTGTGCGCACCGCCCTCGCCCAGCGCGATGCGGCGCACGAACACGACCTCAGCACGATGCAGCGCGCGGAGCAGACGGCCCATGCCCTCACAGCGACCCGTCGTGCCATGCGCAGGGACAGTGCCGGGACCCTCGCGGGGCTCCTGCAGGCCGACCAGCCGTGCCCGGTCTGCGGATCCTGCGACCACCCTGACCCCGCCGTGCCGGCCGACGGGGGTCCCACGTCTGATGATGAGGCGCGCGACGAAGCCGCGGACACAGCGGCACGATCCGCCCATGCCGCAGCGCGGGCCTCGCTCGCGGCAGCGGAATCGGCACTCGAACGGACCCGCACTGAGGCAGAGGGGATCGACGAGGACATCCTCGCGTCACGCTTGGCCGCCGCGGAGGACGCCGCGACGGACCGCGCACGGCTGAAGACCGAACTCGCGCAGGCGGCGGACGGACTGCGCGCGCTGAAGCTCCGGATCGACGAGGCCCAGACCGCGCTGACCACGGCAGAGACGACCAGCCGTCTCGCAGCGACAGCACATGCGGAAGCACGCAGCAGGCTGGAAGAGGTCTCCGACGCAGACACGACAGCATCGCCTGTCGCATGGCAGCGGATCGGCCTCAAGCATCCTGTCGATCTCCGCGCAGCAGACAGAATGCGGAAGGCGCTGGAGGGATTCGATCGTGCACGCACCGCGTGGGTGAGCGTACGGCAGACGGCTGAAGCGGCGCGCCGTGATGCTCGCGTGCGCAGAGAAGAGCTCCTCGATGCACTCCGGGACTCTCCGTTCGCAGACGTCGAAGCACTCGAAGCGGCCGCGGCCCTCCCCCTGGACCGCCTGGAGGCGCAGGTCGAGGAGCAGCGGTCCCGCGCCTCCCGGCTCGCTCTGCGCAGGGAATCCGATGTCATCCGTCGTGCACTGACCGACTCAGCTCAGGATGCGGAGCTCGCCGAATCCTCTGCGCGCACCGCGGCACACGCAGAATCCCTGCAGGCGCGCTCCGATGCGGCGGCGCAGCGCGCAGCGGTCGTACGGGCCGCAGCGGTGCGCGCCCACGATGCCTACTCGCAGGCCGCAGCCGACCGCGCGGAGAATGAGGCTCAGGTCGAAGAGCTGCTGCGGGACATCGACGCCGCAGAGCTCGTCCTCGGCACCAGCTCTGACGCGGCGAGCCGCATGTCGCTGTCATCCTTCGCGCTCGCCTCGCTCTTCGAGGACGTTGCCGCACACGCCTCAGACAGGCTGGTCGACATGACCGCCGGACGCTATCGCCTCGCCCATGACCTGGAACGGCGTCGGGGGGAACGCCGCTCGGGGCTGGGGCTGAAGATCATCGACCTCTTCACGGAGGAGTCGCGCGACCCGCGCACGCTGTCAGGGGGCGAGGGCTTCATGGCGTCTCTGGCGCTCGCGCTGGGCATGGCCGACACGGTGCGCGGAGCAGCAGGCGGCATCGACCTCGATGCCCTGTTCCTCGATGAGGGATTCGGCACACTGGACCCGGATGCGCTGAGCGACGTCCTGGCGGTGCTGGACCGTCTGCGCACGGGTGGCCGAACGATCGGCATCATCTCCCACGTCGCGGAACTCCAGCAGGCGATCACCACCCGGATCATGGTCGAACCGAGCGCACTCGGCGCGAGTGTCCGCCTCGAGTCCCCACAGGACGGTTCACACGTATGACACGCCAGGTCGGGCGGGTTGCCCACGGGAAATGCGACCGCGATCGGTTACGGTAGATAGCGTGCTCGTCATCAGTGTCTCAAGCCTCAAAGGCGGCGTCGGGAAGACTTCGGTCGCCCTCGGCCTGGCCTCCGCCGCCCACAACCGCGGCCTGCCCACGCTCGTCGTGGACATGGATCCGCAGGCGGACGCGTCCACTGGCCTCGATGTTCCGGTGACCACACCGCTCGACATCGCGGACGTCCTCGCCGCTCCGAAAGCCAAGATCATGTCGCAGGCGATCGTGCCGTCGGGATGGTCGGGCGGAGCGAAGGGGGCACTCGACGTGATCCCCGGCAGTCCGCGATCGGCGGAGTTCGACCGCCCCACGATGTCCGAGCGGTTCCTCCGCCGGCTCAAGGACGCGCTCGCGACTGTGAGCGACGACTACCGACTCGTCATCATCGACTGCCCGCCCTCGATGAACGGCCTCACACGCGCGGCGTGGATGGCGAGCCAGCGCGTCGCCGTCGTCACCGAGCCGGGGCTCTTCTCCGTCGCGGCCGCTGACCGTGCACTCCGCGCAGTCGCAGAGCTGCGCCGCCGGGGGGCGCCGGACCTGCAGCCGCTCGGCATCATCGCGAACCGCGTCAGGACGAAGTCCCGTGAGCACTCCTTCCGCGTCGATGAGATGCGGGAGATGTTCGGCCCCCTCCTGCTCACTCCCCCGCTGTCGGAGAGGACGGTGCTCCAGCAGGCCCAGGGATCCGCACGTCCGATCCACTCGTGGCCGGGGCAGGCCGCCAGTGAGCTCGCCGGTTCCTTCGATGCGCTTCTGGACCGGGGGCTGCGCACATCGACCATGCGGTCGCGCGGGAATCCCCGCGATGCACAGGTTCCGAATGCGCCGGCAGTCGACGCGCAGGCCGGTGAAGCACCGGTCGGCGAAGCGCGGGCGGGTGCTGTGCAGGCCGATGACGTGCAGGCCGCGCAGCAGCCCACCACGGATGTGTCTGAGCAGATTCCCGCAGACTCTTCAGCGCCGGGTGCCGAAGAGCAGGACAGCACGAATCCCTTCACCGATGATTCCGCTTCCAGCACAGGCACCCCTGCCACGGAGGATGCAGAGGAGGCCCCGCGTCGGCCTCGCACGCGCCACTGAGCCACACGACCCTCCGCGTCACAGGTCCTCGCTCTCCCTCTCCTATAGGACTCTCATTCGCCCTCCCCGGGACGGCGAATGAGGGTCCTTCTCGCGTGGCGGCACAACCGCGGGCACGCGCCGCAGCGGCCTGATCGCCACGAGGCGCGACATGCTTCCGCACACGACTGAGGGCGCCTGCCGCTTCCCGGCCAGGCGCCCTCAGTTCTGTGATTCTCCGTGTCCTCTCGAGCTCAGCCGAGCGGACGGTGATCCATCAGCCCGCTGACTTCTGTGCCCTGCGCATGGCGAGTTCGTCCACCTCGACGATCTCATCGTCAGGCCGTTCGCTCGGAAGTTCGGAGAGTGTGCCCTGCACTTCGCGCCAGACGTGTCCCACAGCGATGCCGAAGACACCTTGGCCGCCCTGCACGAGGTCGATGACCTCATTGGCCGATGTGCACGCGAACACGGACGAACCGTCGCTCATGAGCGTGATCTGGGAGAGGTCTTCGACGCCCTGCCCCTGCAGGTGGCTGACTGCGACGCGGATCTGCTGGAGCGAGACGCCGGCGTCCAGGAGCCGCTTGACGATCTTGACGACGAGTACGTCGCGGAAGCTGTAGAGGCGCTGCGATCCGGATCCGGTGGCGGCCCTGATCGACGGGACGATGAGCGAGGTGCGTGCCCAGTAGTCGAGCTGGCGGTATGTGATGCCGACGACGCTGCAGACCGTCGGTCCGCGGTATCCGGCCTCATCATCGAGGGCCGGGATGTCGTCGTCGAAGAGGAGCCCCTGCGCGTCGCGCGGCAATGACTCCATCTGCATCGATTCCTGTTCAGAGCGGTTCACACCGACTCCTCCTTTTCACCCCAGGGGGAAGCGGGGCGCAAGCGGCGGTGAGCTGGTGCAGACGATTCTACACCTCTCGACCCCTGCGCCGGGGTTGTGGGCACATCACGAAGGTATGGGGCGAGGCGGCGCGGGTCACGCATGCAGGCTGTAACGATTCTGCGTGTCGCCGTTATAGGAGTAATCGAACATGGGTCCGACAGTCCGTCACTCCCGGTCAGCGGGCGTGCCACGGGGGCTCTCGTCCTGTTGAGCGGACTCCGCGGTCCGCGTCGATGTCAGCAGGGTCGTCGTGTGCGCCGTCGCGTAGGTGTCGCTGTACTCCTGGCCCGACAGCCGCATGATCTCGTACATCACCTCGTCCGTGGCCGCGCGGAGCACATGCCTGTCGTCGGAGCGGCCCTCGAAGCGCGAGAAGTCCAGCGGCTCACCGAAGACCACGCCCACGCGGCGTATCCGCGGAATGTTCTTCCCCTTGGGCTGCACCGCGTCGGTGCCGATGAGGGCTGCCGGGACGACCGGCACGCCTGCCGCGATCGCGAGACGTGCGACACCCGTCCTGCCCCTGTGGAGTCGGCCGTCGGGGCTCCTGGTGCCCTCGGGATAGATGCCCAGGAGGGAACCGGACTGCAGCACGTCCAGTCCGGCACGGAGCGAGTTCTCCGAACCGGAGCCGCCGCTTCGGTCCATTGGAAGCTGATTCGTGAGCTGGAAGAACCAGCGCTGAGCACGGCCGCGGACACCCGGCCTGGTGAAGTAGTCGTTCTTCGCCAGATAGACCACGGGGCGGGGCACCGCGATGGGCACGAAGATGGAATCGATGAAGGACAGGTGATTCGCCGCGATGATCGCCCCGCCGTCTGCGGGGACGTGCTGGAGGCCGCGAGTCCATGGTCGGAAGAGGATGCGCAGGATGGGGCCCACGACGATGCGCTTGAGCAACCAGTAGAACACTCCCGACCTGCTTCCGTTCGGTGGACTGCGACATGCGACAGCGGCTCACCACCACTATATGGGCGTGGACGGCCGGTCCACCCCTCTGCCGACTCGAGGCTCGTGTGGGATGCTGAGACCATGGCCTCGCACGATACGCACCGCCAGTCGCAGACCGCTCCTGATGACGGGATCTCGCTGCCTCCGGACTCTCCGCACTCGGCGTGGCATCAGCGCGGGAGCGCTGCGCTGCCGGCGATCCTGCTGCTCCACGGGTTCACCGGCAGCCCGTCCTCGATGCGACCGCTCGCAGAATCGCTGTCGGACACCTCCGCGACACTGAGTATTCCGCGACTGCCGGGCCACGGCGGCACATGGCAGCAGCTCCGGAAGACGGGTTGGGATCAGTGGCGACAGGCAGCGATCGCAGCGTACGACGAGGCGGCGGACGAGCATCCGGGAGTCATCGTCGTCGGTCAGTCCATGGGAGGGGCGCTCGCGCTGGCACTCGGCATCGACAGGCGCCCCGAGGCGATCGTCACAGTCAATCCAGCGCTGCACGTCGACTCGCCCCTCGCTCCTGCGCTGCCGCTCCTGTGGCCGTTCGTCGCAACGATCCCCTCCATCGGAGGGGACATCGAGAAGCCCGGAGTCATCGAGGGCGCCAACGATCGGACCCCAGTGCGGGCGGTCGCGAGCATGCACCGCGGTCTGGCGGGCCTCCGCGAAGAGCTTTGGATGATCGACTGTCCCGTCACCGTCTGCCTGTCGGGGCGAGACGGTGTCGTCTCCCCGCGCTCCTTCAGGACGCTGCGCAGTCGCCTCAGCAGTTCCGCGCGCACGGTCGCGCTGCGTCGCAGCCGCCACGTGGCGACCCTCGACCACGACGCGGACGTCATCGCCGGGGAGATCCGCAGAGCGCTGCAGGAGTCCGCCGGAGGTGCTGCATGACCTCAGAACCGAACGATCGCAGCGGATCCGACGACGAGGGAGACCCGGACGACGACCTCACTCCGGAGACGGAGTCGCTTCCGGCCGACGAGCGGGTCGATGATTCCACGTGGTCGTCGTTCGTGGACAACATCACCTGGCACACCTCTCCGGCGCCGGACATCCCGCCCGACGAGGTGCGCGAAGCACTCGACGACGAGGAATGGATCGCGCCCGAACCGGAGCCGATCGGGTGGCGCACGACGTCCCCCTCCCTCGTCCTCGGGCTCATCGGCGCCCTCGGCGGGGCCTTCGCACTGTTCATCATCGCCATCTTCCTGCGCCCCGTGCCGGGATGGCTCCTGCTGGTCACCATCGCGGTGACCGTCGGCTCCGCAGCCGTGCTCTTCACCCATCTGCCGCAGCGGCGCGACCCCTTCTCCGACGGTCGTGAGGTGTGAGGCGTCGCCGGGCGTAGAGCCCATCCGGGCGGGCCGATTCCTGTGTCCGTGCCCCGTGCGACCATGGACGCCATGCCGTCCTTCGATCGCAGCCGCACGCACACCCGTGGCGGCCAGCTGTCCCTCGCCGACCTCGGCACACCCCTGCATGACGTCGACTTCGTCGTCGTCGACCTCGAGACCACCGGGGCGCACTCGGCTGACAATGCGATCACGGAGATCGGTGCGGTGCGGGTCCGCGGCGGCGACGTGCTCGGCGAATTCCAGTCGCTCGTACGTCCGGTCGGTTCCGCCATCTCACCGTTCGTCGCACGGCTGACGGGGATCACCAACAGCATGGTCGCGGATGCTCCGCGCATCGAAGCCGTGCTGCCGAGCTTCCTCGAGTTCATGCGGGGCGCTGTCCTCGTCGCCCACAACGCGCCGTTCGACGTCGGCTTCCTGCGCGCGGCCTGCACTCGACTGGACTACACGTGGCCGGCCCCGAAGGTCCTCGACACAGTCACCCTCGCGCGCAGGGCGCTGCCCCGCACAGAGGTCCGCAACCACAAGCTCGCCACGCTCGCAGCCTTCTTCGGCACCGACACGGACCCGGATCACCGGGCGCTGTCGGATGCACGCGCCACAGTCGGCGTCCTGCACGGCCTGTTCGAGATCTACGGCTCGCATGGCATCGTGACGCTCGAAGACCTCTCGACGGTCCGGACCACCGGCTGGTCGCGGCGACGGCAGAAGACCCATCTCGCGGACGGTCTCCCCCACGCACCCGGCGTCTACACATTCCTCGACGGATCGCGCAGGGTGCTCTACATCGGCTCCAGTGGGAACATGCACTCGCGCGTGCGCTCGTACTTCACAGAATCGGAGACCCGCGGTCGGATGACGGAGATGGTCACCGCAGCGCAGGAAGTCTCACCGCTGCTGTGCGCGACCGTGCTCGAAGCGCGTGTGAGGGAAGTGCGGCTGATCGGTGAACTCGAGCCGCCGTACAACAGGAGATCCAAACGACCGGAGAAGCGCCACTGGCTGACCGAGACTCGAGAGGACTTCCCCCGCCTCTCCGCGGTGCGCTCGCTCACCCGCGAACGGGTCGACTCGGCCCGCATCCTGGGGCCCTTCCGGTCCGCCGCGTCCGCTCGCGCCGCCAAGCAGCTGCTCGAAACGGTCTTCCCACTCAGATCCTGCACCGCTTCACCCGCTTCTGCTCGGTTCGCACCCTGCGCCGCAGCCCAGGTTGGGCGCTGCCACGGTCCGTGCGCGGGACAGACGGACCCTGCCGAATACGCACATTCCCTCGCCGGACTCAGAGCACTCTTCAACGGCGATCCAGGGCAGTTCCTCGCCGGGGCCCGGCAGCGGATCTCCGACCTCGCCTCGCAGGAGAGGTTCGAGGCGGCGGCAGAGGTCCGCGACTCCGTCGGCAGGCTCCTCCACTCGACAGCGGGGCTCAGCACACGCACCTCACTGCGGTCGATCACGGAGATCGTCGCCGCCGAACGGAGGGAGGACGGTGGCTGGGACCTCGCCGTGATCCGCCACGGTCGACTCGCCGCCGCCGGCTCGAGCCATCGAGGAGTCAGCCCGTACCCAGCGATCGACGCACTCCTGCTGTCAGCCGACTTCGTTCCGCCTCACGACCCGGTCACCCAGCTGACCGCTGATGAGGAGACCGATCTTCTGGTCTCCTGGCTCTCGAACGGAACGACGCGGCTGGTGCGGAGCAGCAGCGCGTGGACACAGCCCGCGCACGGCTTCGAAGCCGCACGCTTCGCCTGGACACGGCTCGTCCGGCCCGTCAGCTGACAGCCCGGATTCCCGGGACAGGCGCTCACCCCTCAGCGAGGCGGGTGGACGCTTCGATCATCGCGCCGAGCTTGCCCGCTGCAGCACCGGAGTCCAGTGCGTCCTTCGAGACTGCGAACGAGGCCGCAAGGCGATCGACCAGCGAACCGTCGACATCCGACGATGCCGCGACGAGCGCTGCCGCAGCATTGAGGAGCACGATGTCGCGCACGGGTCCGTGCTCTCCCTCAAGGGTGCGGCGCATCACGTCGGCATTGAACGATGGGTCGCCCCCGCGCAAGTCAGCCTTGGTCGCACGCGGCAGGCCCAGGTCACGCGCATCGATCGCCTGCTCGACGACGTCGCCGTTCCGCACCTCCCAGACGTCTGTGACCGCGGTCGTGCTGAACTCATCGAGTCCGTCACGGGACCGGAAGACCAGAGCCGAGTCTCCGCGCGCAGCGAGCACGCCGGCGACCAGAGGCGCCATCGCAGGGTCGGCGACCCCGATCGCCGTCGCGCGCGTGCGCGCAGGGTTTGTGAGAGGGCCGAGGATGTTGAAGGCGGACGGCACTGCGATCTGCTTCCGCACAGGCGCGATGAATCGCATCGCCGGGTGGTAGACGTTCGCGAAGGCGAACGCCATACCGACCTCATGGGCAAGGGCCACGGACTGCTCAGGGGTGAGGTCGAGCGCGAGTCCGAGCACCTCCAGGACGTCTGCCGATCCGGACGCCGAGGACGTCGCGCGGTTGCCGTGCTTCACCAGCCGCTGGCCCGTTCCTGCGATCACGAAGGACGCGGTCGACGACACATTCACCGTCTTCGCACGGTCACCGCCGGTACCGACGATGTCGACGGCGTCGGACAGTCCTGGAAGGTCCACGGCGTGGGCATACATCGCGCGCACCAGTCCAGAGATCTCATCGACGGTCTCGCCCTTGCCGTGATGGGCCACGAGGAACGCAGCCATCGTCACATCAGGGACGTTCCCCCCCATGATCTGGTCCATCGCCCACGCGGCGGTGTCCGCATCCATGTGCTTGCCGTCCATCAGACCCATCAGCAGATCCGGCCATTCCCTCACCCCTGTGATGCCGTCGACTGCTCCGTCGACGGCAGGTTGCTGGGGATGGGGCGCGGCGGTCGTGGACACGGAGGTCTCCTCGCGAAGTGATCTGTGGACCCCGTCATCGTAACGGCGCGGGACCGCCCGCCGACGCGCGGGTCCACTCCCCGGAACACGCTGGAGACGGACCGACGAGCGACCCTGGAGCAGCCCGACCGCGTCCCGACCCGGAGAGGCGCGCCACACCGACGACATATTTCCCATCGATCTCACAGGCTCCGATCCGCGCCAACATGCGGTTCTTGCTACACGCTGTAGAAGAAGCAGGCCGTACAACCTGTGTACAAGGTGAATTCCGCCTGCAAAACGGGTAATAATGGGGGCGTGTCAACCGTAGCTGCATCTCCCTCAGCGCCAGTTCGTCCCGCTGTGAACAGGCCAGACTCGACAACCGTCGGGATGATTGTCTGGCTGGCCAGCGAGCTGATGTTCTTCGCCGCGCTCTTCGCCATGTACTTCACGCTGCGCTCCGTCGTGCCCGAAATGTGGGAGGTGGAGACCGCAAAACTCGACGTGCCGTACGCGACGGTGAATACCCTCATCCTCGTGTCCTCGTCCTTCACCTGCCAGATCGGCGTGTGGAAGGCCGAGCACAGCTTCAAGCCGTACCGCACGGGCGGGCTGTTCAACATCAAGTCCTGGGGCATGGTCGAGTGGTTCTTCCTCACCTTCGTCCTGGGATCGGTGTTCGTCGCCGGTCAGGTCATGGAGTACGCGACGCTCGTCTCGCACGGCATCGCCATCAACTCCAACGGATACGGCTCGGCCTTCTACCTCACCACCGGATTCCACGGACTCCACGTTCTGGGCGGGCTGATCGCCTTCCTGTTCGTGATCGGTCGTGCCTACGGCGCCAAGCGGTTCGGTCACCGTGAGGCGACCTTCGCCACGTGCGTCTCGTACTACTGGCACTTCGTGGACATCGTGTGGGTCGCGCTGTTCCTGATCATCTACGCGATCCAGTGATCAGCACCTCAGCCCGCGACCACGTCAGATCAGAAAAGGACTCTCAGTGAAGCTACTCGCCGCTCGCCGTCGGCATCCGATGGCCCTCGTCGTCCTTCTGCTGGTGGGCATGCTGCTCACCGGCGGCGCGTACTCGCTCTTCACCGGCAACACGACCGCGAATGCCGAGGAATACAGCACTGCTCAGGTCGAAGAGGGACAGAAGCTCTTCGTCTCGAACTGTGCGACCTGCCACGGCATGAACGCAGAAGGTTCCGAGAACGGTCCGAGCCTGATCGGCGTCGGCGCTGCCGCTGTCGACTTCCAGGTGAGCACCGGCCGCATGCCGCTGCAGATGCACGGTCCGCAGGCACAGGTGAAGGAGCCTCAGTTCTCCGAAGAGGAGATCGCAGCGATGGCGGGCTACGTCGCCTCGCTGGGCCCCGGCCCCGCCGTTCCGGATGAGGAATGGCTCAACACCGCTGAGGGCGATTCCGCTGCCGGCGGTGGCCTCTTTCGCACGAACTGCGCGATGTGCCACAACGTCGTCGGCTCCGGCGGTGCTCTGACACGCGGCAAGTACGCGCCCAATCTCTCCGAGGTCTCCGAGAAGCACCTCTACGAGGCGATGCAGACCGGGCCGCAGAACATGCCGATCTTCAATGACGCGAACCTGACCCCCGAAGAGAAGCGGGACGTCATCACGTACGTCCGCGAGGTCTCCGAGACCCCGTCCGCGGGTGGCTTCAAGCTCGGCTCGCTGGGACCTGTGGCGGAGGGCCTGTTCATCTGGTTCTTCGGACTGGCAGGCGTCATCGGCATCACGGTATGGCTCACAGCCCGCTCCAAATGAGCACCAAGTCTTTATCCGCAACGAGTACTAGACGAGGAAGCGAATGACCTCGATTGAGAGCAGCGGCGGCCAGGGCGGCCAGCTCGCGGAGATGAACGGGTTCGCGAACCCGGGCCTTCCCGAGCACAAGCCGCGCATCACCGACAGCAGCCCGACCGCAGAGCGCCTCGCTGAGCGCCAGATCGCAGCTTGGTTCATCGTCTCGATGATCGGCACCATCTGGTTCATCGTGGCCTACTTCCTGTTCCCCGTCGGGGATTCCGGAGCGCTGGTCCGCATCCACACGATGGCCATCGGCCTCGGCGCTACAGCGGCACTCGCCGGCATCGGCATCGGCATCATCCTCTGGGCGAAGACCCTGGTCACCGATGCGGAGATCGTCGAGGACCGCCACGACAAGGGCGGCGGGACAGAAGAGGACCAGGCCATTGCCCTGGAGATCCTCAACCAGGCGAAGGACGAGTCCGGCATCGCGCGGCGTTCGCTCATCCGGAACACGCTCATCGCTGCGGTGGCCATCGCGCCGCTGCCCGCGATCCTCGTGTTCCGCGACCTGGGTCCGCTCCCCGGCGACAAGCTCTTCACCACGCTCTGGGGCCCAGGAGTCCGGCTCTGCAAGGACATCGGGATGATCCCGGAGCAGAGTGACATCATGCCGATCAGGGCCGCTGATGTGACGATCGGCTCTGCGTTCCACGTGATCCCGGAGAACCTCCGCGACTCCGGCCACCCGCTCGACGAGAAGGCCAAGGCAGCCGTGCTGCTCATGCGCGTCGATCCGAATGAGCTGAACACGGATCCGGACCGCGAGTCCTGGGGCGTCGATGGAATCGTCGCCTACTCCAAGGTGTGCACGCACGTCGGCTGCCCCGTCGCGCTGTACGAGCACCAGACGCATCATCTGCTCTGCCCGTGCCACCAGTCGACCTTCGACGTCACGAACCACTGCAAGGTGATCTTCGGGCCTGCGAAGCGGCCGCTCCCCCAGCTGCCCATCGCAGTCGACGACGAAGGCTACCTCGTCGCCCAGTCTGACTTCACGGAACCTGTGGGACCGACCTTCTGGGAGATCAACACTCGGGAGACGAACGCATGAGCACCACACAGCAGACCAACAGGGCCACCGCGATCGTCGGAGACGTCGCGCAGTGGACGGAGGACCGCACAAGCGCATCGAAGGCCGTGCGAGAATTCGGTCGCAAGATCTTCCCGTCGCACTGGTCGTTCATGCTCGGCGAGGTGGCGCTGTACAGCTTCGTCATCCTCGTGCTCACCGGTACGTTCCTCACGTTCTGGTTCAAGCCGGCGATGGCCGAAGTCATCTACAACGGTCCTTGGACACCGCTGCGCGGTGTGACGATCTCCGAGGCGTACCAGTCGACTCTCGAGATCTCGTTCGAGGTCCGAGGCGGTCTCTTCATCCGCCAGATGCACCACTGGGCGGCTCTTCTCTTCATGGCGGGTCTGTCCATCCACGCGCTGCGCGTCTTCTTCACCGGCGCGTTCCGCAAGCCGCGTGAGCTCAACTGGGTCATCGGCATCGTTCTGTCGATGGTCGGCCTCGGTGCCGGCTTCACCGGCTACTCCCTGCCTGACGACCTGCTCTCCGGCAACGGTCTGCGGATCATCGATGGCCTCCTGAAGTCCATCCCGCTCGTCGGCACCTACATCTCGTTCTTCCTGTTCGGTGGCGAATTCCCCGGCATCGACATCGTGTCGAGACTCTATTCGCTGCACATCATGATCCTTCCGGCGGTGCTCATCGCACTCATCGGCGTGCACATGATGTTCCTCGTGATCCACAAGCACACGCACTGGGCCGGCCCGGGGCACACAGAGAAGAACGTCGTGGGCGAGCCGGTTCTGCCGTCGTTCGCGGCGAAAGCCGGCGGGTTCTTCTTCATGATCTTCGCGGTCATAGCATTCATATCGGCGCTCTTCACGACGAACCCGATCTGGAACTACGGCCCGTACGACCCCTCCCCCGTCTCCGCCGGCACCCAGCCGGACTGGTACGTCGGATGGGCAGACGGCATCCTCCGCATCATGCCGGGATGGATGGAGTTCTACATCTTCGGCTACCCCATCAGCCTGAACATCAATATCGCGATCATCATCATGATGGGCTTCTGGGGCATCGCAGCGATATGGCCGTGGATCGAATCGTGGCTGCTGAAGGATAAGCGCGAGCACCACATCCTCGATCGTCCCCGCAATGCGCCGACCCGTACGGCACTCGGTGTCGCAGCGGTCGTCTGGTACGCGGTGATGTGGGCGGGCGCTTCGGGTGACCTCGTGGCAGTCTTCTTCCACATGTCCCTGAACGACATGATCTACATCTTCCGAGTGCTCTTCATCGTCGGACCGTTCATCGCCTTCTTCCTCACGCGCCGCATCTGCATCAGTCTGCAGCGCAAGGATCGCGAGCTCGTTCTGCACGGACACGAGTCGGGACACATCATCCGTCTGCCCCACGGTGAGTTCCAGGAGCGTCACATTCCGCTCACGCCTCACGAGAGCTGGAAGCTGACCGCCTTCGAGGCACCGCCGGCTATCCCGGCGCAGCCTGGAGCCAAGGGCAAGGTGTCCGGTCTCGAGCGAGTGCGTGCCGCGATGGCGAAGTACTTCTACGAGGAGCGCGTCACCCCGGTGACCAAGGCTGAGCTCGACGCCGCCCATGGAGACCACCATGGTGAGGTCGAGGGTGACGACCACCGCGACCACAGCGCAGGCCTCGAGAAGTAAGGTCTGACCGCACTCTCAGCGCGCTGCGCTGAAGGGGGTCAGAACAGGTGCCATACCTGTTCTGACCCCCTTCTGCGTGCCACTACTCCCCCACGCGCCCTTCCACACCCGCGGCGAACACGCCTCGAGCACCTCACAGAACGCGCGACAGAACTCGAGCCACCAGCTTTCATCAGACCGCATAGCAAAGAAGTCGTGCGGTCTGATGAAACGCTGTGGCTCGCGGGTCGTCTGCCATGTCTCCGGACATCGGTGACAATTCTGCCTCAGGAGACCGGTGACACTCCATGTCTCACGACTCCCGTGACGCTCCGGGATCCGTCCCTCGTCGGTCTCCACGCACGCCGCTCGCTTCTGGACCCGGCTCCGGGGCGCAGCCAACCGCCGGAGTTCACACGGACAGGTGAAGGTCCCTGCAGGCAAGCCAAGCGCCGACCCCACCGGAATCTTCGATGAGCTCCTGCGTGGTCCGGTCCTCATGACGATGACTCCGTGGCCGGTTGAGGTCAAGTCCCTTTTCGTGGTGTTCTTCGGTAGTTCCTTTAACTTGGTATTAAGCAGCGGGGTCGGGCTACGAATCACGCGGTCAGCGGCATCACCACCCCGACCGGGTCGACCTCGGTCTGCCCATGCAACACCGTCACGAGTTTGCGCATCGAGATCTCC
>NZ_FXZF01000100.1:0-1227 GCF_900169375.1 Brevibacterium sp. Mu109 | reverse complement strand
CTTGAGGAGCGTTCGGACACTGGTTCCTATGCGTGTACCTCTCCGTCGTGTTAGCCGAGCCCGACCCATCTGGCAGTACTGGAATCGTCTCGGCGTTGTCAGGGCTGCTTCCCGCCCTCGCTCCCATCCCGGAGTTCAGGCTGCCCTCAACTTCACCTGGCTGCTGCGACAGCCAGGCGGTGGTGGTCTCTCACCTCCACTCGGTTCAACAGCGCCTCGTGGCGCACAATGTCGGTCAACCACAGCTGATTCGGTCCATCAGCTCGAAACTCGTGCCTGGTCCGCCCGTCGGCATCGACAACCGCGCACAGATCGTCGTGAACGGGTGGGCCGGGTTTCTTCCCGTTCTTCGCCCGGCCCTTACCGAAGGCGGAAAACCAGTCATTGGCCGAACACAACCGCCACGCAGTGCGTGCCGCCATGGGTTGGCCGGCCGCTTCGGCTTCGTCGGCGAGGTATCGGTACCAGAACTCGGGATCATCGCGGTGGGCATCGAAGTGCGCATCGGCCCGATATGCCTCAATGACGACTGCTTCAGGGATGGGTGCTGCCAGCCACCGGTAGTAGGGCTGGCGGGAGAGCTTCAAGACCCGCTCCCCCGCGCGCTCCGCTCTCAAGCGGGAGGTACCCCCTCTGACACCGCCACGGGGATCCCGTCGGCGGCGAGCTCTCTCACGGCCGGGTAGAGCCTTTTGACGGCAGATTCGCCTGTGACAGATACGCGGCCGCGCGGCGCAGGACCTCGTTCTCCTGCTCAAGCAGACGATTGCGCCGACGCATCTCTCGTAGTTCGGCGGACTCGTCGCTGGTGTTGCCGGGTTTGTTGCCGGCATCGATTTCTGCTTGGCGGAGCCATTTGTTGATGGTGCCTTCGTGGACTCCGAAGTCCTTGGCGATCTGTCCGATCGTCGTCTTGGAATCCCTGGTCTGGACGACGCGGATGACGTCGTCGCGGAATTCTTTCGGGTAGGGCTGTGGCATGGTGTCTATCCTTCCAGGCTTGCCTATGAACAAGCCAAATTAGAGGTCACCTAACCCTGCATCAGTCCCCAGGGCCAACAAGGATTACGGCCACAATGTAGAAGTGCACGTGGCCTCAAGAGTGGTGGTGACTTATGCTACCGGCTCCTGGTTGCGTGTGTGGGGGAAGTACGCTGAACCAATTAGTGCTATGTATGGAAAGACGGAAGGACTCGGTTGCTGACGCGTAATCTGAGAGAAGGAATG
>NZ_FXZF01000089.1:0-1515 GCF_900169375.1 Brevibacterium sp. Mu109 | reverse complement strand
GATGCGCATGCGGACCTCGTTTCGTTCATCGGAGACGAATGTCGACCGACCCTTGACATTGGAGAGTCAAGGTATCCAATATTGGAGAGTGCAGATATCCATTATGGCAGGGGCGAGCGATGGCGACGACAGCGAACACACCAGAGGCGACTGATCCACCGACCGGCGCAGGCGCGCCGACGAGTTCGCGGCGAGCGGTCCCCGGGCCGGAGAAGCTCACCCACGACTACGACGGCGAGCTCGTCGTCTTCATCATCGGCATGCGGATCCGCCGATGGTGGCGCTTCGACCAGTGGATACCGGTCTTCGCGGCCATGCCGCGGATGCTCGCCGAGCTCTCCGCGGACCCGGACTCGGGAATGCGCGGCTACCGGCTCGGGTTCGGTCCCCGTGGGCCCTGGCCCCGCCCGGTCTGGGATTCGCTCGAGAAGATCTACAGCTACGCCGCCGCCCCCGAATCCGAGCACCGTCCGGCCTGGACGGCGTTCAACAAGCGGGCCCGCTCGGCGCCGAACGCCGTCGGCGTCTGGCATGAGACGTTCCCCGTCGCCGGGGCCGAGTCGATGTACGTCGGCACGCCGCCGTTGGGCCTCGCGAAGGCCGTCGGCACCCGTCCGGTCGGTCCGCGCAGCGCCCGCGCCCGTGACCGGCAGGCGCGTCGCGACCGGTGAGGCGACCGCGCCGCCCTCGCTCACGCTCGGATTCGGGCGGGGAATAACCCCGAAGTGATTCTCGTTGATTGGGTCAAAGGACTTAACTGAGTCACCCTGACTCAACTTTCAAGAGGAGGTCACTTTGGCTAACTTCTTCGGACCTTCCAGCGGCGGCGAGGGCTCGTTCGACGAGTTCCTCGCCCGCTACCTGCAGGGTCAGAACACCCCACGTCAGGGCCGTTCCGTCGACATCAACCGGCTGCTGTCCAAGCGCACCCGGGAGGTCGTCGACGGTGCCGCCGCCCTGTCCCGCGGTCGCGGCCAGGAAGAGGTCGACGCGCTGCACCTGCTGCGCGTCATGGTCGAATCCGAGCACGGCTCGGCGTCGCTGCGTCAGATGGGCGCCGACGCCGAGGCGATCCTGACCGCGATCGACGAACGACTGCCCGAGGCAGCCGAATCACGCACCGGCGACGGTGCGCCCACGCTCACGGGCGCTGCCCAGAAGGCACTGCTCGACGCCTACCAGGTGGCACGTGCTTTCGGATCGACCTACGTTGACCCCGAGCACGTGTTCTTCGCCTTCGTCCTCAACCAGGAGATGCCCGCCGGGCGGATCCTCGCGCAGGCCGGGGTCACCCAGGCCACGCTGCAGGCCGGTGCTCAGGCCGCCGAGGCGAAGCAGAATGCGAACGCCTCCGGTGAGACCGGTGGTGAGGAGTCGATGCTCGAGAAGTTCGGCACCGACCTCACCGCGCTCGCCGCTGAGGGTCGGCTCGACCCGGTCATCGGCCGCGGCGACGAGATCGAGGAGACCATCGAGATCCTCGCTCGCCGGACGAAGAACAACCCCGTTCTCATC